>SVMP01000208.1 GCA_015067385.1 Oscillospiraceae bacterium
ATAATCGGCAGATCCGAAGAAATCGAAAGAGTTATCCGGATCCTCAGCCGCAGAACGAAAAACAATCCCTGCCTTATCGGCGAACCCGGTGTCGGTAAAACAGCGATAGCAGAAGGACTTGCACAGCATATAACCGAAGGTAAAGTTCCCGAAACATTAAAAGACAAAAGAGTTATAACGCTTGATATAACATCCATGATAGCTGGAGCAAAATACAGAGGTGATTTTGAAGAACGAATAAAGAATGCGATAGACGAAGTTACCAAAAGCGGCAATGTGATTCTTTTTATCGATGAAATACACATTCTTATCGGTGCAGGTGCCGCAGAGGGCGCTGTTGATGCTGCAAACATCTTAAAGCCTTATCTTGCAAGAGGCGAGCTGCAGGTCATCGGTGCGACAACTCTTGACGAATACAAAAAGCACATCGAAACGGATGCGGCTCTCGAAAGACGTTTCCAGCCGATAATCGTCGGTGAACCGTCCGTTGAAGACGCAATAGACATACTCAAGGGAATTCGTGATAAATACGAGGCACATCACGGCGTTAAGATCTCTGATGAAGCGCTCATATCTGCTGTTAAACTTTCAAAAAGATATATTCAGGACAGATTTTTGCCCGACAAAGCGATAGACCTTATCGATGAAGCGGCTTCGAAAGTCCGTATTGACAATTTAACAACGCCTCCCGATCTGAAATCAAAAGAAGATGAGATCGCAAATATCAAAGCGATGAAGGACGATGCGGCAAAAAATCAGAAATTCGAGGAAGCCGCAAAACTTCGTGACGATGAGCGTGAAAAGCTCCGTGAACTTGACGAATTGAAGAAAAATTGGGAAAACAAAACATCTTCGGCAAACCTTATCGTAACAGAGGACGATATTGCAGACATAATATCCTCTCAAACAGGCATCCCGATAAAGAAGCTTATCGCTGAAGAGGGAGAACGTCTGCTTAATATGGAAAATATTCTGCATGAACGTGTGGTCGGTCAGGACGAAGCGGTTGCAGCCGTTGCAAGAGCGATAAGAAGAGGCAGGGTCGGATTAAAAGACCCTAAAAAGCCGACAGGTTCATTCTTATTTCTCGGGCCTACGGGCGTCGGAAAAACAGAACTGTCGAAAGCGCTTGCGGAAGTTATGTTCGGCGACGAAAATGCAATGATACGTGTCGATATGTCAGAATATATGGAAAAGCACAACGTATCAAGAATGATCGGCTCTCCTCCGGGCTATGTCGGATTTGAGGACGGCGGTCAGCTTACCGAAAAGGTAAGAAGAAAGCCTTACAGCGTTATCCTTTTTGACGAAATAGAAAAGGCGCATCCCGATGTTTTCAACATCATGCTTCAGATTCTCGATGACGGCATGGTGACCGATGCGAAAGGCAGAAAGATCGACTTCAAAAACACAGTCATCATCATGACAAGTAATATCGGTGCAAAACAGATCGCAGACCGCCAGCAGCTTGGATTTACTCCGTCCGAGGATAATTTTGAACGCACGCAAAAGACTATCCGAGGCGATGTTATGGATCAGCTCAAGAGAACATTCCGCCCCGAATTTCTGAACAGAATAGATGATATAATCGTTTTCAGCCAGTTGAACAAAGACAATATCAAGGAAATTGCGGGACGCCTTGTAAAATCCGTATCGAACAGGCTTTCCACCCTCGGTATAACCCTTACGGTAGACAGCTCGGCGCTTGATATTCTCGCGGATAAAGGTTTCGATATTTCTTACGGCGCACGTCCGTTGAAACGTGCGATCCAATCGCTTATCGAAGACAAGATAGCCGAGAAGATGCTTGAAGGAAGCGTAAAAAACGGCGACAGCATCACTGCCTTTGCTTCAGAAGACAAAATTGACTTCAAAAAAACAGAGTAAAGGAAATAATATACAAAAAGCCACATTCATGCCACAGGATATTCGTGCAAAATGACTATTGAAAAAAAACAGTTTTGTGATATAATATTTTGTGTTTAGCACTCATGGCTGCTGAGTGCCAAAGCCCCAAATAAATGCTAATAAATATTTATCATATTTCCTTAAAGGAGGAAAACACAATGACAATCAAACCCTTAGCTGACAGAGTTGTTCTCAAGATGGTTGAAGCTGAAGAGACAACAAAGAGCGGCATCATCCTTACGGGTTCCGCAAAAGAAAAACCCCAGGTAGCAGAGATCGTAGCAGTAGGTCCCGGCGGAGTAATTGACGGTAACGAGATCGTTATGTACGTAAAAAAAGGCGATAAAGTTCTTACAAGCAAATATTCCGGTACAGAAGTAAAGATCGACGATGTTGAATACACCATCGTCAAACAGAGCGATATTCTCGCAATTGTAGAATAACGGAGGAAAAGATTTAATCATGGCTAAAGAAATTCTTCACGGCGAAGACGCACGCAAGGCTCTTCAGAAGGGCGTTGACACCCTCGCCGATACTGTTAAAGTAACCCTCGGCCCCAAAGGCAGAAACGTAGTTCTCGACAAGAAATTCGGTTCTCCCCTTATCACCAATGACGGTGTAACCATCGCAAAAGAGATCGAACTTGACGACGCATTTGAAAACATGGGCGCACAGCTCGTTAAAGAAGTTGCTACCAAGACCAACGATGTTGCAGGTGACGGTACAACCACCGCTACCCTTCTCGCACAGGCTCTTATCAACGAAGGTATGAAAAACGTTGCAGCAGGCGCAAACCCCATGGTTCTGAGAAAAGGTATCCAGAAGGCAGTTGCAGCTGTTGTTGCTGAAATCAAAAACAACGCTAAGAAAGTTAACGGTCCCGAAGATATCGCAAGAGTCGCTACCATTTCCGCAGGCGACGAATATATCGGTCAGCTCATCGCTGATGCAATGGCTATGGTAACTTCTGACGGCGTTATCACC
>SVMP01000209.1 GCA_015067385.1 Oscillospiraceae bacterium
TACCGTCTTATTGAAAATAATATAGGCTATATCTATATTAATGAATTTGACCGAACTACGCTCACAAGCTTCAATGTTGCACTTGAAGATCTTACAAACAAAGGTGCAAAAGGTCTTATTCTTGACGTTCGATTCAATGCAAGCGGTAACTTTGATTCTGTTGTTGAAGTTCTCGATAGAATTATGCCCTCCGGTATCATTGTTTCTATCAGAGAAAAATCTTCTGATAGCCTCACTCCTTATTTTTCCGACGATAAGAATCTTTCTTTCCCGATCGTTGTTATTCAGAATGAGGAAACATCCGATGTCGCAGAGGTTTTCTCTTCCGCACTTCGTGATACGGAAAAAGCAATCGTTGTAGGTACAACCACAAAAGGTATCGGTGTAGGACAAAGAGATATTCCTCTTTCCGACGGTACGGCTATTCATCTTTCAACATATGAATATGTTACTCCGTCAGGAGAAAGATTTAATGGGGTAGGTATAGCACCTAACTATGTTATAACTCTCGATGAATCTAAATCTGACCGTTTCGAAGACCTTTCGATCGAAGAAGACGATCAGTTGCAGCTTGCCCTTACAAAACTTAAAGAGCTTATGGGTATGCAGTAATTTTTTATAACGAAGGTTTTAGAATGAATAATAATAAACGCAATATTCTTCTTGCTGTGATCCTTACATTTATAATGACCGTTTCATTATTCTCATTTGTTTCATGCGGTCTTGTAAATGTTACTTTCAATAATAATGCTAATTCAACATCCATTGACGGAAAACTTGCTGAGATCAATAGTTTTATCGATGAATATGCAATAATGCCTTTTGACAAAGAAACAGCCCTCTCAAATGCGATATTCTTTTATGTTGCTTCGTTGGAGGACCCTTATTGTTCATATATGGATGCTGACGAATATGCTGCTTATCTTGAAGAGCTTTCAGGTTCTTTTACAGGAATAGGGGTAAATGTTATAACGACATCTGAAATTCTTGAAAACGGACTTTTGATCTACCGTGTAATAGGTAATTCTCCTGCTGAACTTGCAGGGCTTAAAAACGGTGATGTTATCGTTGAAGCAAACGGCGTATCATTTATTGATTATCCCTATGAGGATGCTGTTGATATAATGCTTGACGAACTCGGTACGACCATCAATCTTGTTGTAGACAGAAACGGTGAACGTCTTGAGTTTAACATCGTACGTCAGAACTTCACGAAACGCCTCGTTGATTATGAGATTATCGAAAATCTCGGATATATAACCGTTTATCAATTTGAAGCAGCAGCTTACGATCAATTTAAAGAGGCTCTTAATGCTCTTGAAAAAGCCGGTGTAAAAGGCTATATCTTTGATATGCGTAATAACCCCGGAGGCGAGCTTAATACCGTTAAAAACATGGTTGATCTGCTTGTCCCCAAGGATGAGATTGTTGTTTTGCAATACAAAGATTATGAATCATCTTTATATGCATCTGATAATGACTTTATAGATAAACCTTGTGTTGTTCTTATTAACGGAGAATCTGCTTCCGCCGCCGAACTCTTTTCTTCAGCGCTTAGAGATATTCGCGGCTCTAAGCTTATCGGGGAACAGTCGTTCGGTAAAGGTGTCGGACAAACGACATTTTCTCTGAATGACGGCTCCGCACTTAAATTTACGACATTCCGTTATGTAACCAAGAGTCGATATAATTACGACGGCATCGGTCTTGAACCGGATTATATTGTAGAACTTCCGTTGGAAGATACTATTTATTATTATTGCATGTCGAGATCTGATGATACTCAACTTGCAAAGGCTATCCAGGTCCTTGGAGAAGAAGTAGAAAAATAATTAACATAACAAATCATTATCTTAAATATACAGAGGAGTAAGTTATAATGGCAGATATCATTTTAACCGAAGAGGGCGTCCTTAAACTTGAAGAGGAGCTCCATTATCTCAAAACGACAAAAAGACCCGAAGTTGCAGAAAAAATCAAGGTTGCACGTGATTTCGGTGACCTTTCGGAAAACAGTGAATACGATGCAGCTCAGAATGAACTTGCAATAATGGAAGCAAGAATCAGAGATATTGAAGAAACACTTAAAAATGTTGTTGTTCTCGATCAGTCTCAGCTTTCGAAAGATATTGTTTCTATTGGTTCCACGGTTACCATTCGTGATATGGAATTCCCCGATGATGAACCCGAAAGTTTCACCATTGTTGGTATGACAGAATCCAATCCCGCTGAAAATAAAATTTCAGACCAGAGCCCTGTAGGCAAAGCGCTTCTCGGCAGAAAAAAAGGCGAAAAGGTCGTAGTTGAAGCTCCCGGCGGAGAATTTGAATATGAAATACTTAATATAGAGTTCGGAGAAATGTAAAATGACTGAACAAAACGAAAACATAAATATTTCTGCTGAAGAATACGAGCAGGCTCTCAGCGAGCAGAACCGCATTCGTCGTGAAAAACTTAAAACATTGCAGGATGCAAATCAGGATCCTTTTGTTATTACAAAGTATGATCAGACTCATCACAGTCTTGATATAAAAAATAACTTTGAAGAACTTGAAGGTAAAGAAGTTTCTATTGCAGGACGTATGATGTTCAAAAGAGTAATGGGTAAAGCTTCTTTCTGCAATATTCAGGATCTTCAAGGTCCCATTCAAGTATACGTTGCAAGAGATTCCATCGGTGAAGAACCCTATGCCGGCTTCAAAAAAATGGATATCGGTGATATCCTTGGTATTAAAGGAACTGTTTTTAAAACAAAAACAGGTGAAACCTCTATCCATGCAACTGAACTTACTCTTCTCTCAAAGAGCCTTCAGCCTCTTCCCGAAAAATTCCACGGTCTTACAAATGTTGACCAGCGTTACCGTCAGCGTT
>SVMP01000033.1 GCA_015067385.1 Oscillospiraceae bacterium
CATTGTCAGCCCCGAACGGATATATGCGCTGAAAGCTGACGGAAGAGAGATCGAAAGCAATTTTTTCGTCATTTTCGGTTCGACAAACGAAGTTTCCGAAGATAATCTGCGTTTTTCGAAGAAGTAAAGGATAAGCGCAACGATACAAGAGACGGTCTCTCCGACAGCCGAGCCGGCAACGAGGCAAACGACACCGTTAACGATGCTGTCACCGAGACGGTCGCCGAAAAAGAAAGTAACGAGAAAATACATAACGGCGATCTTTGTAACATCCTCGGTTATCTGAACGATGATCGATTTTGAGATCCTGCGAAGAGCCGTAAAAGCGCCGTGAAGCCCCGAAGCAACGGAAAGGCACGGAAGACCGAAGCAGATGATTCGAAGAGGAACGAGGGCGGCGATATCTTTTATCCAATAAACGCTTATGGGCTCGGCAAAAAGCCATAAAAGCGTACATGAAAAAGAGCCGAACAACGCTGAATAGACAAAGCATCGGCGCATTATGTTTTTAACAGAGCCTGCGTTATTTTTCGCCAAAGCCTCGGTGACAAGGCGTGTTGACGCAAGATTAACGGAAGACACGGCAAGGGTACAGGCAGGAAGATATACGGAATAGACAAGGGAGTAAAGCCCCATTCCCTCTGCCCCGACCTTATTTGACATCCAGACACGGAAGACAGTTGACATAATGCTCAAAACGACGGAAGACAGAGTGTAAATAAGCAGATCCTTTGCGAATCTTGACCGTAAAATATTTTTTATAAAGATCACCACATTAAAAATTATCTTTTATAAAAAATATATACGCCCAAAGAAAGAATATGCACTAAAAAAATCGACTCACTTAATAAAAGTGAGCCGATCGTTTTTTTAATCAAATGCTTTTGCGACGATCTCGTCGGGAAGTTTTTTCGTAAACGAGCTTACAAGAGGAACGACAACGAAAGATGTTGCCATAGCGACAACGCCTGTAAGGGCTACGTTAAACGTAAAGGACGGAACGATGTTTGAAAGAATGAAGCTTATCGCAAAAACGACAATACCCGAAAGAATGCCGCACCATGCGCCGACACGGGTAGTTTTCTTTGAGTAAAGACCCCAGAAGTACGGGCCGAGGAAGCAGCCGGAAACAACGCCCCAGGAGAAAGACATGATCGTAACGATAATTGAGAAGTCAAAGAGCGCGAAAATGAGAGAAAGTCCGATAAAAGCAAAGCAAAGGATTCGTGTTATAAGCATCTGCTTTATGGCGTCGATCTCTTTATTTTTTCTGAAAACGCCTGCAAGGTCAACCGTGATCGCGGTGGACGATGTTAAAACAATGGAAGTGAGCGTGGACATTGATGCGGAAAGAACGCAAAGAAGGATAACGCTCAAGAGGATATTACCCATGAAGGATGTTGAGAATGCGGAATTGAGCATTGTGGGAACAACGCTGTCGTAACCGCCTGCAATATCGGGGGCACCTGATTCGTTTGCCGAAATGAAAAATCTTCCGAGAGAGCCTGCAAAATATGCGCCGCAACCGATGATGAGGCAGAAGAGTGTTGAAATAACAGCACCTTTTTTAACTTCATGTTCATCCTTGATAGCGTAATATTTATGTACCATCTGAGGAAGGCCCCATGTACCGAAGCTGGTAAGTAGAATGTTAGACAAAAGGAAGGACCAATTATCTCCGCCGAAAACGGATGTAAGCTGAGGATCAACATCACCGAGAGCTTTTACGGCATTGGAAAAGCCGCCGACATTGGGATTGTTAACAAGAGCGATACACATAATGACAACGCCTGCTATCATAACGATGCCCTGAATGAGATTGCTTATTGCGGAAGCAATATAACCGCCGAGGATAAGGTAAACAGCCGCAAGAACGGCAACGATAAGCATACAGACCGTTGTGGGAGACATGCCGAGAATATCGTTCGGGAAGATAGAGCCGAAAAGAGAGCCGAGTCCCTTGTAGACCGTTGCAGCGTACGGAACAAGGAATATAAAGATAATGATAGCGGAGTAGATCTTCATGCCGTTAGAGCCGTAGCGTGAGCAGAAGAATTCGGGCATTGTACGAGAATCAAGCTTTTGAGTCATCTTTCTTGTTTTATTCGCAAGGAAGATCCAAGCCAAAAGAGCGCCGAGGATAGCGTTTCCGACACCTATCCACATTGCGCCGAGGCCAACGTCCCAGCCGTGTTTACCTGCATAGCCGATAAAAATAACAGCCGAGAAGTACGTTGTTCCGTAAGAAAAAGCGGACAACCATGCGCCGATGTTACGTCCGCCCAACAAAAAACCGTCCAAGGTTGCAGATTTCTTGGACGAAGTTATACCGATTACCACCAAAATAGCCGCAAAAACAACGAGTGCGGCGATAGCAATAATTTGAGTCATTTAATTTTCCTGCCTTTCCTGCATTTGCTACAAATAAAAATAGAGATCTGAAACTGTTCCGCTCGACGTTGATCTCCCAAAGACCCCGATTCGAGACCCAAAACACTTTCTATATTCATATATTATACCACAGTTATTTCTTTTTGTAAACAGACATAATAAACAAATATTCGCATTTCACACACGTGAATATTATACAAAAAAGCGAATAGAATGTTAATATAACAAATGAAAGCAGGAAAGAACATGAAAAAAATAAAAGAGCTTCTGAAAAAAAATCTGGTATTTATCGCCATTTTCTGCGTAGCGGCTGCAATGTTTATCCATGGTATTTTTACATCTGTCGGCATTTACGAGCCTGCATCGACCCAAGCGATCGACTGGGGATTATCGTTCGGAGAGAAAAACGTACCGCCGAGAGGGAATGTTTCGGCGGCGGAATTAAAGAAAAACAATGCTTTTTTTATCGGAGACACGGAAAAAAAGACGATATATTTAACTTTTGATGCCGGATACGAAAACGGGCAGACAGAAAAAATACTTGACACGTTAAAAAAACATAATATCAAAGCTGCCTTTTTTCTTGTTTCTCACTACATAAAAAGTTGTCCTGAGCTTGTTAAAAGAATGGTGGAAGACGGGCACATTGTTGCAAACCATACGTCTACCCATCCCGATATGAGCAAAATTGCGACGCTTGAAAGCTTTACGGAAGAGATCAACGGGCTTGAAAAGATGTACAACGAGCTGATCGGAGAACCGATGCCGAAATTTTACAGACCGCCGCAGGGCAAGTTCAGCGAAGTCAACCTTGAATTTGCCAAGCAGTTAGGCTATACGACGGTCTTTTGGTCGCTTGCATATGCCGATTGGGATACTGCAAATCAACCGTCAAGAGAATATGCGCTTGATAAACTGAATTCGAGGATACACAACGGCGCTATCGTTCTTTTACATTCAACATCTCAAACGAACGCAGAGATCCTTGACGAACTTTTGACCGATTGGGAAAAACAGGGATACATTTTCGGCACTCTTTACGATTTTGAGCAACAATAGCAGTAGAATAGTTTAAGATAAAGATCGGACATATCATCTTTATTCGTTATCCCGCTTTTAACAAATTCGAAATACAATAATGAATCATCAAAAAGAATCTCATTTCTTATCCACTGTCCAAATGTTAAATGATAAGAATTAAGATTTTCATAACCACGCACTAAAAAACGTTGAATTTCTTCTTTATCAATTACTTTTAAGATTGAAGAAAAACTTTCATTCAGCGCAATAAATAATTTCATACAGATCACCCAATAATATTATAACGGATATTCCGTTAAAAGTCAACAACGGATATTCCGTTATGGCAAAATATTATGGGTGATAAAATTGTTTGAAAGAATAAGAAATTTAAGAGAAGACCGTGATCTTACACAAAAAGAGATGGCAAAGATCTTGTCTGTAGCGCAAACGACATACAGCGATTATGAGCTTGGAAAGTTAAACATTCCGTTGCAGACATTAATAGCCATAGCTGTTTTCCACAACACAAGTGTTGATTACCTTCTTGAGCTTACGGATGAAAAGAAGCCGTACAAGAGAAAAGAAAAATAAAAATCAATTATCCTCGCATATTTCGCAAAGAGCGGCGGCTGTTTCGGAAAAAAGATACTCGGTTCGAGATAGATCGCCGAGTGAAAGTACGCCGACGACTTTATTTTTCTCTGTTACGGGAAGCCTTCGAACTTTTGCTCTTGACATAAGGCGAGAAGCCTCTATCGGAGAATGGTCGGGGGAGAGAGTGACGATATCTCTGCTCATGACATCAGCGGCGCGGAGAGTGTTAAGCTCGGAATTATCGGCAACGGCGCGAATAACGATATCTCTGTCGGTAATTATACCTGAAAGGTTGCCTTCGGCATTATTAACGGGGATAAAGCCCGTATCATTTTGTTTCATATAAGAGGCGACGGCTTTAAGAGTATCATTTTCGGACGCACAACAGACATTTTTAGTCATAATTTCACGTATTTTCATAAAAAAACCTCCGTTTCGGGATTACTTTACCCTGAAACAGAGGTTTTTATTCTATAAAAAATTTCAATATTCGCTTACTGTTACAACAACGGTACATATGCCTTTCTCGCCTTTTGTCAGGTCTGAGTATATGTTAAAATTGCACATATAACCGCTGCCGGATGCGGGAACGGAGAGAAGATTATAGGCGATCCCGAAATCCTTTTCGATCGCAGAGGGGAAGCGTTCGGAATATAGATCCACGAGTGTTTGGTATTCGGCGCTTGAGTTAAAAACAATTTCATATGAAAAATAAGATTCCGAGCCTTTGTTTGTTACAGAAACAATTTCCTCGGTAAAATAAAGAGGACAGCTTTCAAGCGGAAAGCCTTCCGGGAGCTTTGACAATTCGGATGAAGGGATGGTCATGGCATCGTTTTCCGAAGAGCAGCCCGAAAGAGAAAAGATACATGTTAAAAGTAAAACAAAAAAAGATAATAAAACGATTTTTTTCATCGTAACACCTATAAAAATATCAATCAAGCCTCAAAACATTTTCTATAAATATATGACTGTTTTTTTTGAAAAATGTTCCGTGAATTACGATTGAAAAATAAAGATAGGGAGGATACGGAACACCATATCCTCCCTGTCGGTTATTCAAATATTGATCTGAATCAAAGTTTATCCGTTAGGATTATTCTGCAGCGGGAGCAGAAGCGAGAATGAGGTCAGAGGGGATGGTAATAGCTGCGAGATAAGCATCCCAATATTCGATATTGGTTTCGATTCTCTTAGCGGTGTTACCAGCGCCTACAGCTGCTTTAGCTTCTTCGCAAAGTTCTTCAACGGATTTGTTAGCATCGAGAGCTACAGATACATAGAGATCAGTGTCAATTTCGAGTCTGCCGCAACCAACGGTCCAGTACTGAGTATCAGCAGTGGGTTCGGTGGTGCCGTTTACACGGTTGAGCATATCAGATTCGCTGTTGTAGAAAGTAACGTACTGTTTTCTCTTGGGAGATACAACGTAGTTAAAGCCGTCGCCTTCAACGATCATAAGGTTCTGTTTGTCATCATAAGTAAGGGTACCGTATACTTTACCGGCAAGGTAGAAGGAACCGTCTTTAGTGAAGGTGATTCTTCTTGCAACGGTGCTGTAGTCAGCGAAGTAGTCCATAACTTCAGCAGCAGTGCCGTTGGGGTAAGTAAGGGTAGAAACGATGCCGTAGGGATACCAAGTGGTAGCAGCATCGGTATCAGCATAGTGGAAGCCTTTTTCGATAGCTACGATCTTGTAATCCTGGAATACGAGGGGAGAATTTGCACCGATAACAGAAAGGGTGCAGTTAAGAGTCATGTTGGTGATGTCGTCATCTTCTTTAACCTGCTGAGAGAGGATCTCGGTAAGGTTAAATGCGAAGTGACCGGTAGCATCGGTGTCGTTCTGAGCGAGGATGGAATAAGTGGGCTTCTGAGAAGCGCCGGTAACTTTCCATTTAACACCGGAGCTGGAAACGATATCAATAACAGCAACGAGGTCAACGCTGAAGTCAACTTCAACTTTCTCTCTCATGGTGATGTTCTGAACAGAAGTTTCGTCGCCTTCGTTAATGGTAGCGGAAACTTTGGTACCGTCGATATCGCAGGTCATTTTCTTTACAGTGTAACGAGTGTTAACATTTTCAGTGTCTTCCTGATCGTAAACAGGAACGAAAATGTCGGTGCCGCCAACGCCGTTAGCAGCATTGCTTTCAACGATGAAGATAAGATCGTTGAGGGATTTGGTTACATTTGCAGAATCGTCGAGAAGACCGAGGTTAAGAGGAAGTCTGTTGTAGTTACCTGCATTACCGCCTGCAAATTCGTCGGGGTTAATAACAAGTCTGCATGTTTTGGAAGAACTGTCGGGAAGTCTGAGCCAGCGCTGCTGAGTCTCGGAACTATCCTTAAGATCGTTACTCTTTATGCCGTTATTCTTGACACCGGTGTCGCCGCCGCAACCAGCAAGAAGGCTCATCGCAAGAATGAGGACCAGCATAATCGAAATGAATTTTTTCATACCATATTCATCCTTTCTAATTTTAATATGCTAATTCTTCTTTGTCAAGAAAGATTACATATTCTTTAATAAATCTGATTTGGTATACTTACATTCTACTATATAGACACAAATTTGTCAAGAGTTTTTTGTTAGTCAAAATAACCAAAAATTCTGTCTACAGAAGAACGTTTTTTGTAATGCCCCTTATTTCGTCAAAAAAAAGACATCAATCGAGGTTTGCGTCGCCCGAAAGAGCGCGTTCGAGCCAAATATCAGCTATGACCATTGCCTGATACAGACCGACTTTGTCTGCGCGTTTAACTATACGGTCAACAGCTTTGACTTCGGGGTCCGTTAACTGAAGTTGGACCGAGACTTTGCCAGAGAGATTAAATCCGCCGAAATTCTCCGTGGAGAGAATCTGGAGCATGGCTACATATTTATCACCGGGGTTGCCGTAATAGATCATGTTGCCCATGCGAACGATAGGTTTTCCCTTGAAAGTCAGAAATTCTGTTTTTTTACCTGCCATAACAGTTCCCCTTTCCTGAAATATAATTATTATAACATAATAAAAAAATATTGTCAAGGTTTATTGCAAATATTCCCTTGACTTTTTACTCATATTTTGCTACAATATAAAATATGTAAGCAGGCTTGTCTGCGGATATGCAAACAAGCCCGTGTTTTTCGATCAGAAGTTTTTCGTGACGGTCCGCCAACCGTTTTTTGCGTATTTACGTACGCAGCGCATTCTGTCCTCATCGCAGAGGATCATTGCCGATGCGCCGACGAGAGCGCCTGCGACCATACCGACGGCGATGCCTTTACCGAAGGAAGACTTTTTTTTGAAAAACAGCATAAAGATCAACTCCTTTACGGGTTATTATTATCAGAAAAAAATTTTTCATTCAATATAACGGAGGAAATCATGAACAATTATCAGATTGCAAAAGAAAAATATGCTGCGATCGGCGTTGACACCGATGCGGCTATCGCAAAGCTCAAAGATATTAAAATTTCCCTTCACTGCTGGCAGGGCGACGATGTCGGCGGTTACGAGACAGTCGGAAGTTCACTTAACGGCGGCGGCATTCAGACGACCGGCAACTATCCCGGCAAAGCAAGAAATATCGCAGAACTTCAAATGGATATAAAGAAAGCGTTCTCCCTCATTCCTCAGAAACATAAGCTCAATCTTCACTCAATGTACCTTGATAACGGCGGAAAATTCGTTGACAGAAACGAGATCGAGCCTCATCATTTTGCAGGCTGGGTAGATTTCGCAAAAGAGAACGGTCTCGGTCTTGACTTCAACCCCTCATTCTTCAGCCATAAATATGCTGCTGACGGTTGGACGATCTCTTCCGCTGACAACTTCATCCGTGAATTCTGGATCGAACACGGTATCCGTTCAAGAAAGATCGCCGAATATTTCGGTAAAGAGCTCGGTCAGAGATGTAACACAAACTTCTGGATGTGTGACGGTTGCAAGGAATCGCCCATCGACAGAATGGCACCCAGAGCAAGAATGGCAGACGCTCTCGACAGAATTTTTGCAGTTCCCGTTGATCCGAAATACAACAAAGACTCTGTTGAAAGCAAGCTTTTCGGTATCGGCAGCGAAAGTTACGTTGTAGGTTCTCACGAATTCTTCATGGGTTACGCAGGCAAGCACCCCGAAGTTATGGTAACTCTTGACACCGGTCACTTCCATCCGACCGAAGTTATCTCCAACAAGATCTCCGCGATGGCTCTTTTTAGCGACGAACTCCTTCTCCACGTATCCCGTCCTGTTCGTTGGGACAGTGACCACGTTGTTATTTTTGATGACGAACTCAGAGCGACCGCACAGGAGATCGTAAGAAACGACCTTCTCGGCAGAGTAAACATTGCTCTCGACTATTTCGATGCAAGCATCAACAGAATCGCTGCATGGGTCCTCGGTGTAAGAAGCACACAGAAAGCTCTCCTCGCAGCTCTTCTCGAACCGACCGCTGCTCTCAAAAAGGCTGAACTTGAAGGCGACACAACAGCACGTCTTGTTCTTACCGAAGAATACAAATACTATCCTCTCGGCGATGTATGGGCAGAATTCTGCGAACAGTCCGGCGTTGTTGCAGGCGAAGAATGGTTGAACGAAGTTAAAAAATACGAAAAAGAAGTTCTTTGCAACAGATAATTCATAATCAAGAGGAACAAACATGGAAAAAATTCAGATGAAAACGCCGCTTGTCGAAATGGACGGCGACGAGATGACCAGAATTATCTGGCAGAAAACAAAAGATGAACTTCTTTGTCCCTACATAGATCTCAAGACCGAATATTACGATCTCGGTCTTGAAAACAGAGACAAAACATACGATCAGGTAACGATCGATTCTGCGAACGCAACGAAAAAATACGGTGTTGCCGTTAAATGTGCGACAATAACACCGAATGCGGCACGTGTTGAAGAATACAAGCTCAAAAAGATGTGGAAGAGCCCGAACGGCACCATCAGAGCGATCCTTGACGGCACCGTATTCCGTGCGCCCATTCTTGTCAACGGCATCAACCCCTACATACCCACATGGAAAAAGCCGATAACCATCGCACGTCATGCATACGGCGATATCTACGCTGCTGTTGAAAGCAAAGTAGAAGCAGGTTCAAAGGCAGAGATCGTTATCACCGACAAGAACGGCGAGCAGAAGAGCATAACCGTTAAAGAATTTGACGGTGACGGCATCGTTATGGGTATGCACAATACCGACAAGAGCATCGCATCTTTCGCCCGTGCTTGTTTCAACTACGCTCTTTCAACAAAGCAGCCCATCTGGTTTGCGGCAAAGGATACTATTTCCAAGACTTACGACCACCGTTTCAAAGACATTTTCCAGGAGATCTACGATAACGAATACAAAGAAAAATTCGCAGAAGCAGGTCTTGAAGATTATTTTTACACACTTATCGACGATGCTGTGGCAAGAGTTGTACGTTCCGAAGGCGGCTTTATCTGGGCTTGTAAGAACTACGACGGCGACGTTATGTCCGACATGCTCGCAACAGCGTTCGGTGACCTTGCGATGATGACCTCCGTTCTCGTTTCTCCCGACGGAAATTACGAATACGAAGCAGCTCACGGCACTGTTCAGAGACATTATTACGCTCATCTCCGCGGCGAAAAGACCTCGACGAACCCGATCGCTACGATCTTTGCATGGACGGGCGGTTTACGTAAACGCGGCGAGCTTGACGATATTCCCGAACTTTGCGAATTTGCCGACAAGCTTGAAAAGGCTTGCATCACGACCGTTGAAAGCGGCGTTATGACAAAATCTCTTGCAATGCTCTCCTCTATCGAAAACAAGAAAGTCGTAAATCTCGATGAGCTTTTCGATGAAATCAAAGCTAATCTTGAAAGATCTCTTTAATATAAATAGTAAGGAAGTTAGATAAAATGAACAAAAAGACAGTTCTTGTCGTAATGGACGGCGTTGGAACAAACGCCAAAGAATACGGTAACGCTGTTATCAGCGCATACACCCCCACCCTTGATATGCTCAAGGCAACCTGCCCCTACACCGACATCAAGGCTCACGGCACCGCAGTAGGTCTTCCCTCCGACGATGACATGGGTAACTCCGAAGTAGGTCACAACGCTCTCGGCTGCGGTCAGGTATATTCCCAGGGCGCAAAGCTCGTTAACGAAAGCATCGAAAGCGGTAAGATATTCGAATCCGAAACATGGAAAAAGCTCGTTGCAAACTGTGCAAACGGCACGATGCATTTTCTCGGTCTTCTCTCCGACGGTAATGTACATTCCAACATCAACCATCTTTTCGCTCTTATCAAAAAGGCGAAAGCAGACGGAGTAAAGAAAGTTCGTGTTCACATTCTTCTTGACGGACGTGACGTTCCCGCAACATCTGCTCCCATTTATATCGAACAGCTCGAAAATGTTCTTTCCGAACTCAACGATGCGACATTTGACGCAAAGATCGCATCCGGCGGCGGACGTATGCAGATCACCATGGACCGTTACGAAGCTAACTGGGCAATGGTTGAAAAGGGTTGGAACACTCACGTTCTCGGCAACGGCAGACAGTTCGCATCCGCTATGGAAGCTCTTGAAGCACTCCGTGCAGAGACAGGTGCAATCGACCAGGATCTTCCCCCCTTCGTTATTGCAGAAAACGGCTCACCCGTAGGCACTGTTGAAGACGGCGACAGCGTTATCCTCTTCAACTTCAGAGGCGACCGTGCAATCGAGATCAGCACCGCATTTGACAACGCTGATTTCAACAAGTTCGACAGAGTTCGTGTTCCCAACGTAATGTACGCAGGTATGCTCGAATACGACGGCGACCTCAAGCTTCCCAAGAACTACCTCGTTTCTCCGCCGAGCATCAAGAACACCCTTTCCGAGCTTCTTGTTAAAAACGGCAAGAAACAGTTTGCTATCTCCGAAACCCAGAAATACGGTCACGTAACATACTTCTGGAACGGCAACCGCAGCGAGAAATTCAGCGATACTCTCGAAATTTTCGAAGAGATCCCGTCCGATGTCGTTCCCTTTGAACAGCGTCCGTGGATGAAGGCTGCAGAGGTTACCGACAGACTCATTGATGTTATCGCAAGCGGCGAATACGACTTTATCCGCTGCAACTTCCCGAACGGCGACATGGTAGGTCACACCGGCAACTACGCTGCCGCTGAGATCGCTGTTGAAACAGTTGACCTTTGCCTTGCAAGAATCATCGAAGCTGTTGACAAAGCAGGCTACACACTTCTCATCACCGCTGACCACGGTAATGCAGACGAGATGTACGAAAAAGCAAAAGAAGGTCAGGCACCCAAGCCCAAGACTGCTCACACCCTCAACCCCGTTCCTTTCATTGTTTACGATAAGAACGACAAATACGAGATCGCTGAAGGCTCTTTCGGCCTTGCTAACGTAGCGGCAACCGTTGCGAAGATCATGGGTCTTGAAAAGCCCGAAATGTGGCTTGACAGCATCGTAAAATAATTTTTGTATAACAAAATGCCGCGTTCGGTCATCGGGCGCGGCATATGTTCAATATAAATGGTGATTAAAATGAGAAAACCCGAAATTTTATCTCCTGCGGGCGACTATTCTAAGCTTGTTCATGCGGTAATGTACGGTGCGGACGCTGTATACATCGGCGGCGAGCATTTTTCATTGAGAACGGCTTCAGCAAATTTTCCACCGAGAGAAATGGCTGCAGGTATTGATTTTGCACACAAGAAAGGTGCGAAAGTATACGTTGCATGTAACGCAGTTCCTCACGACGACGAGCTTGAATTATTTCCCGAATACATCAAAGGCGTTGCCGACATGGGTGCGGATGCGGTCATTGTTACAGACCCGGGAACGCTCTCCCTTGTAAAGAAACATGCGCCCGGACTTGAAATACACATATCGACGCAGGCATCGACCGTAAACTCCGAATCATGCAAATTCTGGTACGATCAAGGCGTAACGCGCATAGTTCTCGGCAGAGAAGTCTCGCTCGAAGAGATCGCAAAGATCAGAGAAAATATTCCGGAAGATCTTGAACTTGAAGCTTTTGTTCATGGCGCGATGTGCGTTTCATATTCGGGAAGATGTCTTCTTTCTGACTTTATGACGGGACGAAGCGCAAACAGAGGCGAATGCGCCCAACCATGCAGATGGAAGTACGCTCTTATGGAAGAAAAACGAGAGGGCGAATATTTCCCGATAAATGAGACGGACACCGGCACGTACATTATGAACTCACGTGACATGTGCATGATAACGCATATACCTGAACTTATCCGTGCAGGTATCGACAGTTTCAAGATAGAGGGACGTGTAAAGACGGAATTTTACGTAGCGTCCGTTACTGCAGCATACAGAAAAGCCGTTGACGACTGTTTTACGGACATTATGAGCTACACCGAAAACCTCGACGCTTATTACGAAGAGGTATGCAAGGTAAGCCACCGAGAATATTACGAAGGTTTCTACTTCGGCAAGCCGCACAACGGTCAGAATTACAGGGAATCGTCTTATATCAGAGATTATGAGCTGATCGCTGTCGTTGACCAGTACGACCCTGTCAAAAAAAGGCTCAAGGTTTCGCAGAGGAACAAATTTTCCGTTGGTGAGACATGCGAGATCCTCTCCCCCGGCAGACCGTTCGAAACGTTCACCATCGGCAAGATGTACAACTCAAACGGCGAATTTATCCTATCCGCACCGCACGCAGAAATGCCCGTCGAGATCGAATACGACGGCTACGTCCCGCCCTACTCCTTTATCAGACGTAAAAAGATCGACTAAACGAAATAAAGACAGAACAAGACCATCCGAAAATGGTCTTGTTTTTTGCATATAAAAAGAGCCACGGATAACCGTGGCTCTTTGGGGGTTTAGTTAATTACATTACGGAGCGACTGTAATATTTACAGATACGATATTACCGTTAACATTTGCATAAACAGTAACAGTTCCGGTGGTTGTAACACCTGACGGTGTAAGAGTTGCAGTTGCTTTACCTTCGAGGGTTGAGGGATAACCACTAAGGGAAATACTGCCGTTTGTTTTGTTGGAGTAGTCCCAACTTACGTTAGCCCAGGAAGCAGCGCCTGAAAGGGTGATAGTAGCAGTTTCGCCATTTCTTACATAATAAGAATTGGAAGAAAGAACTGCACCGGAAGAAGATGAGGATCCGGAAGAGGAAACAGTAAGATCAAGATAAACAAGAGAAGTATAATTAAGAGCATCTTTTAATGTTATAGTCAATCTTCTGTTACCTGTTGATGTATTGGTAGAAACAGTAGTGTAATTGTTATCTATCATGTAGAGACTGTCTCTGCTGGGGGAAACAGACACGATAGTTTTTCCTGCCATTTCAGAACCAAGGAGAGAAGAGAGAGAGAAGTCTCCATTAGTGGATATCGTTTTAGAAACAGAGGGATAGTCAACCGTAAAGTTTACTCTCATGTATTCAAGATTGGAGTTGTTAGCATCTCTGACAACAATAGTTGCATAACCTCTGCCTATAGCCGTCCAGTCACCTGTCATATCGTTTACAGAAATAACATCCTGACCGCTTGCCACAATATATCTTGCATTGGGATATGAGTACTGAAGTTTACCTGTTTTACCGACAGAAGTAGATTCAGACAAAGTTACTACTTCGTTTGTAGAAGAGGATGCTTTAGCATTGAGAACCATAATGGTAAAGTCTCTTGTTACGAGGGTATTGTTAGCATCAACATATCTTACGGAAGTAGAAAGAGAAGTACCGATAGGAACATTTTCACCGATAAAGATCAAACCGTTTGCGTCGATAGAAAGCATATGACTATCATCGAGATAACCCGTAACAAAGGTTTTATTTGCAGTCCAGAAAGGTGCAATTGCAGGAGTTCCCAAAATACCTATATCCGCATTGGTAGGAACATATGTACTATCCTGTGCAACGGCAATAATACCTCTTGTAGAGTCAACAGAACCTGTTGAAGATACGGTGATCTTACAAGTAGCGGTACGGCTGTTAATAGAAAGGTTACCTTTAGATTTAATTGTTATAGTAGCAGTACCTGCTTTAAGCGCTTTAATGTTGCAAGTAAAGCCATTGGGATTACCTTCAATAGCAACTACGCTCGGGTCGGAAGAAGACCAGGATACTTTATCGTTGGATGTGTTAGAATTGTAGTATTTAGCTGAAGCCACAAGAATAGTTGTTTCATCAACATACATATTCTTAGAGGACTGAGCCATGGTAAGAGAAGTAATGGGGTTTGTTATATTAGCATCGGGAGAACTTACAACTACAGTTTTCGGTTCGAATTCAAATGCGAGAGAAGAGTCAGAGGAATTAACGAAACCGGTAAGAGTTGCAGTACCGTCTTCACCGGGAACGATGGTAAAGCTGTTCTTTGTATAGTCGTTTTCTGTAACTCTGTTTACGGATGCAACCGATGAATTATTAGAGTTGATTGCATACATAAGGGTTGAAATCTGAGCGGCGGTAAGAGAGGGAGAGAATGTGAGGTATGCGCTGTAAGCATTACCTTTCTTGAGGTCGCCGGAAGCGCCAACGTAAACGCTTACCTTGATCTTATTGGTGGGAACACCGAGAGATCCGCCGGAGTCTGTACCTGTGATACCGGAGAGGACGATGCATTCTGCGGTCTTGCCGGTGGAGGTTGTTGCGGTGATCTTTACGGTACCGCTCTGAAGAGCAGTGATATTACCGTTCTGGTCAACGGAAACGATAGAGGGATACTGAGAAGACCATGTTACTGTATCGGTAGCATCGCCGGGAGTGAGGTTTGCGGTGATCTTAGCGGTCTGACCGAGAGAGAGCTGAATATTTGTGGGAGATACGAGGATAGCTTCAGCTGTCTTATGTTTAACTGTTACAACGCATTCGGATTTGATACCGGATTTAACACCTGTGACGGTGATCTTAGCGGTACCGATCTTTTTACCGGTGATAACGCCGGAGGAAGTAACGGTAACAACGTCTTCGTTGCTGCTGGTCCAGATGTAAGATTCAACTGCATCCTTGGGATAAGCGTCGAATTCAAGAGCATATACCTGACCTACGAGGACATCGACTTTATCTTCTGCAAGAATAAGGTCGGTGATCTTCTTTGTACCGTCACTGTTTGTGTCGGGATTGGTAGTACCGGTTCCTGTTCCGGTGCCGGTTCCTGTTCCTGTGCCGGTGGAATCACCTGTATTTGTACCGGGAGTGGTGGTACCTGTACCTGTACCGGTGGATTCGTCTTTAATATTGGGGTTATAGCTTTCAGCCATAACAACTACGACGCCGTTAGCGGATTTAGAGCCTACGGTGTAGGTAATTGTAGTGGTTTTGAAAGGCTCGCTTCCGATATTGCCGATAGTGATGTTACCGTTAGAGTCAACAGCAGCAACAGAGGGATCGGTAGAAGTCCAGGTGCCTTTTTCGGTAGTGTTGGAAGGAGTTACGGTTGCGTTAAACTTCCAGGGGCCTTTCTGACCGACATAGATAGTCATAGACTTAACGTCGAATTTAACGCTTGTAGCCTTAACGGTGGTGGAGGTAGAGCCGGAAGAAGAGCTTGAACCGGAGTTATTACCCGAAGAGGTGGTTCCGGAGGAAGAGGGTTTCTTAACGGTAACCTTGCAGGTTGCAACTTTATTTGTAACCTTATCGTTAAGGGTTGCGGTGATGGTGGTGGTACCTTCGCTTACGCCGGTAACGGTGCCGTTAACAACGGTTGCGATGGATTCGTCACCACTTGTCCAGATAATGTTTGCGGCAACGCCTGTGGGCTTAACGGTAGCGGTAAGGGAAACAGTCTTGCCGACATTGATGCTGGTGGATGTTCTGTTAAGAGTAAGGCTTTCGAAAACGTCAACGGGCTGATTT
>SVMP01000034.1 GCA_015067385.1 Oscillospiraceae bacterium
AGTCGGTAAGCTCCTTCCTTACACCATCCACGTTCACGTAAAAGACTTCTTTGTTCGTGACGGCAAGCTTCCCAACCCCGGTATGGGCTGGTTCTGCTCCAGAAGCGGCAATTACCTCCGCGGCACCATCGTAGGCCAGGGTAATGTTCCTGTTCAGCAGTGCATCCGTACTCTTCTCAACGGCGGTTACAAAGGCTGCTTCTCCATCGAATTCGAAGGCTGTGAAGATAATATCTTCGCTCTTCAGGCAGGCCTCGATAACCTCCAGAGATCTTTCCCCGATTAATTTAAGATCAATAAAAATAAGAGTTGTGCTCGTTATGAACACAACTCTTTTTCTTATTTAACCATTGCGATCGAAATAACTTCGTCGATCGTTTCAACAGGCTTGAATTCAATGTTTTCTTTAACGACCGCATCAACTTCGTGAAGGTCGGGAACATTATCCTTGGGGATAATAACAGTCTTCACGCCTGCTTTGTATGCCGCCATAGATTTCTCTTTCAAGCCGCCGATAGGAAGAACACGTCCGCGAAGAGTGATCTCGCCTGTCATTGCAACATCGTTTCTTACAGCCCTGCCTGAAAGCTGGGAGATAAGTGCTGTCGCCATCGTAACGCCTGCAGAGGGGCCGTCTTTTGGAACTGCGCCTTCAGGTACATGAACATGGATATCTTTCGTCTTGTAAAAATCCGCTGCAATGCCGTAATCGCTCGCTCTCGAACGGATAAAGCTTACCGCTGCATGCGCGCTTTCTTTCATTACATCGCCCAAAAGACCCGTAAGCTCAACCTTGCCCACGCCTTCCATTACGTTGACCTCGATCGGCATCGTTTCGCCGCCTACGGTCGTGTATGCAAGTCCTGTTACAACACCGACCTGAGGCTCTTTCGCCTGCTGTTCGGGCTTGAATTTTTTCGGTCCGAGATATTTTTCAAGATTCTTCGGCGTAACAGAGATAGTTTCTTTGCTGTCGTCTGCCATCGAAAGCCATTCCTTAGCCGCTTTTCTGCAAACAGTTGCAAGCTCTTTTTCAAGCTTACGTACACCCGCTTCTTTCGTGTGGAAATCAATGATCTCACGAAGCGCTTTGTCCGTTATTTTGAGCATTTTCGGGGTGAATCCGTGCTTCTTTAACGCCTTGGGCAAAAGATGTCTCTTGGCAATATGGAATTTTTCTTCGGATGTGTAAGAAGAAAGCTCTATTATATCCATTCTGTCAAGAAGGGGACCGGGAATCGTGTCTGAAACATTCGCCGTTGTAATGAAAAATACACTGCTAAGGTCAAAGGGCATATCGATAAAATTATCTTTGAACGTCTTGTTCTGCTCAGGATCAAGCACTTCAAGAAGCGCTGCCGCAGGGTCGCCCTTATAATCAGAGCCGAGCTTGTCGATCTCGTCAAGCAAAATAACGGGGTTGCAGCTCTTTGCCTCTTTTACTGCGCTCATTATTCTGCCGGGCATCGAGCCGATGTACGTCTTTCTGTGACCGCGGATCTCAGCCTCGTCATGTACGCCGCCCAGAGAAATTCTTACGAATTTTCTGTTCAACGCTTTTGCTATCGACATCGCTATAGATGTTTTACCCGTACCGGGAGGGCCGACAAGACACAGTATCTGCGCTCTTGAACCTTCGGGAAGAGGTTTGTCCGCAACCATTTGCTTGACTGCAAGAACCTCAAGTATTCTTTCCTTGACTTTTGTAAGTCCGTAATGATCTTCTTCGAGAACTTTTTCTGCTTTAACGATAGAGAGCGTATCTTCGGTGTATTTGTTCCACGGAAGTTCTATGCACTCGTCAATATACGATCTTATAACAGCCGCTTCCTGCGATGCAGAAGGCATTTTCATAAGTCTCGCAACTTCCTTCAGAAGCTTTTCGCGGTTTGCCGCAGGCAGATTGAGGGCGTCGATCTTGTCATAGTATTCATCGTCCTCGTCTTCATAAACTCCGCCGCCGTCGCCGCCTTCGTTCAATTCCTCCTGAAGCGCTCTGATCTGTTCGCGTATAACAAAATCATGCTGATTCTTGTTTAAACGCATACCGACTTTCGTTTCGATCTTCTTTTCCAAAAGGATCATTTCCGTCTCTTTTTTCATGACGGTTATAAGATCGTAAAGTCTTTCCGCCGGGTCTATCTGCTCAAGAAGGACCTGTTTGTCTTCAAATCTGAACTGAATGTTCTGCGCTATATAGTCGGCAAGCTCGCCTGCCTCTTTTTTTGTCATCACATTTACGGGTACATCCGGCGTCAGCTTGTCCATCACAGCCGTCATTTCGGAAAAAGTATCCTGAGCCTTTCTTATCAAAGCCTCTGCTTCCGTAGAATCCTCTGCGTAAAGCTCTTGTTCGGGGATTATACGTATGTCCGCCGCCTCATAACCGATATCTCTGATCTCGCCGACGATCTCCGCACGGCAGATAACTTCAAATGCCGCCCTTGTAATGTCGCCGTGAAGCTTCAATATCTGTTTTACTTTCGCTATCGTACCGACAGGACATATCGTTGTGTCATCAATGTCCTGCGCCATAAAATCCTTTTGAAGCGTCAGAAAAACAAACTGATCGGATTTCATCGCAAAATTAAGTCCGCTTGCAGTCTTCTTTCTGCCTATTTCAAGATGAAGCATAGCTCTCGGAAACGCAACGATCCCTCTCATCGGTACGATCGGAAGAAACGCCGTGTCACCGTAAAGTTCGGTAAATTTAGTAAAATTATCCATATTTTTATTAAACATCGGCTTTAATCTTGAAAGCCGTCCTTTTTTTCGGAATTATTGACCCCAGATCTCATCCATATACTTACGGCATGTTCCGCTGAGTGCCTCAAGTATGGGTCTTACAGTCTCATCACCGATCGATAATCTGTACATCAATGCACCTTCTGCGGAACAGTGAAGGTCGTGGATCGGGAATATTTCACGAAGTAAGTAATATGCATATGCAACGTATCTGAATTCACCGTGAACTCTCGGACTTTCTCCTTCTACTGTTTCATATGCAACGCTCTTCAGATCCTTTATCGCTGCTTTAATGTCTTCGAGAGAGTCTGATTCGGCAAAGACGATCGTGCCGTACCAGTTCATAAGCTCGTTTCTGTCGCATCCGTGAGAGTCGGAAACACCAACGATGGGAAGCTTGTATCCTTCGGATCTGACCTGGTTATATTTTGCAAGCTGAAGCTCGTTAGACGGTACTTCGTGCTTGAAATAACCGCCGATAAGCTCATATGCGTCAAAATCTTTCTTTTTAAGTATGTATTCGGTCAAACGGTCGCTTATATAATAACCGTCGCCGACACGCCAATAGGGGTGACAGAAAATACTGATGCCGCCGCCTTCGGTGATCTTTTCAAATACCCACTTACAGGAAGCATACATATAAAGCTCTTTTTCGCAGGACATATCAGGATAGTCCGTGATCGTTTCCATTATCGCACGTACTTCTGCATAGTAGTTATCTTTGTTGTTATTTATTAACTCATTAACGGAAAATGAGCCTCCGAAATTTACCATGTGCACGGGGTTTTCCGGGGGATGTACTTCTTCACCGTAATAAAGAGCCATGTCTGTTTTACAGTTATCGTAAAGCTCTTTTGCGTAAACGGAGGGCGCATATGCTCTGTGGTCGGTTATCGCCATAAAGTCAAATCCGACTCTTCTGTATGAGGAAACTACATATCGGGGGTCTTCATGTCCGTCGGAAAAATATGTATGAAGATGCATATCTCCGCGATAAGGACGACGTCCGTAAAGATCGTCGTTGAGCGCATAAATGTTGAAGCATTCAATGTTAACGTAATTTTCGCCGTTGTTTTTACGCAAATATACGTTATACTCCTGCTCATCTCCGATATCAACGGAAAAAGATATCGAGCCGTCATCGTTTGCTTTTGTTTCAATAACCGTCTGCTTTCCCTGGAATATCTGCATTACAGGGTGAATAATTATCTGATAGTCTCCCGCGCCGAATTTCAGCTTTTCATAAAGCGGAACTATGCGGAAGTCCGCTCTCGCATTGGAGCGGACTATCTTCGGCATCATTTTATAGTGAGACTGTGTTTTTTTGATCGAGCTTTTAATTGCGGTATAACTTTCAGCCATAAAAAAACCTCACACTATATTATTCTCTTATAATTTCGGGTTCTCCCGTTCCTTTTACGTAGTCTCCCGTTATAACGATCTTCTTTATCGTCTTGTCCGAGGGCGCATCAAACATCAGCTTTGTCATGAATTTCTCAACGATAGTTCTCAAGCCTCGAGCTCCCGTGCCTCTTTTAACAGCGGCTTCCGCGATCTCTTCGAGCGCTTCGTCTGAAAATTCAAGCTCAACTCCGTCTATGCCGAGCAGCTTCTTGTACTGACGTACGAGCGAATTCTTCGGCTCTTTGAGTATTTTCAAAAGCTGATCTTTATCAAGGTTGTCAACCGATACAATTACCGGCAAACGACCGATAAGTTCGGGAATAAGTCCGAATTTTACAAGGTCGTTGGATTCCGTCTGTTTTAAATAAACACTCGGATCCACTTCTTTTTTTGTCTTAACATCGGAATTAAAGCCGATAACGGTGCCTGCAGTACGTTTCTTTATAATATTTTCAAGGCCTGCAAATGCGCCGCCGCAGATAAACAGAATGTTTTTCGTGTCTATCTGAATGAATTCCTGATTGGGATGCTTTCGTCCGCCCTGAGGAGGTACGTTCGCTACAGTTCCTTCAAGTATCTTCAAAAGCGCCTGTTGAACACCTTCGCCCGAAACGTCTCTTGTTATGGACGGATTCTCGGAGCGTCTTGATATTTTATCGATCTCGTCAACGTATATTATACCGTTCTGAGCCGCTTCAACATCGAAATCCGCCGCCTGAATGAGTCGGAGCAGTATGTTTTCAACGTCTTCGCCGACATAACCCGCTTCGGTAAGCGTTGTGGCATCAGCAATGGCAAAAGGTACGTTTAAGACTTTCGCAAGGATCTGCGCCATCAATGTCTTTCCCGAACCGGTAGGACCGAGGAGCAGTACGTTCGATTTAACTATCTCAACGTCATCGTCCTCTTCGTCATCCTCTTTTTTATCAAGAATTCTCTTGTAGTGATTGTAAACAGCAACAGAGAGCGTTATTTTCGCTTCATCCTGCCCGATAACATATTCGTCGAGCATTGCTTTTATCTCTGCCGGGGTCTTCATCGTTATCTGTGCACCGCTGTTCTTGTTAAGAGGCGATCTCTGCTGCTTTAACGCTTCGATGTATTCCGCACATGTTTCAATACAGTCGCTGCAGATGAAAACTTCGCTGTCTATACCGGAAAGAAATATCCTCTCTCCGTCAAGGTTTGTCTGCCCGCAAAACGAGCATTGCTTTATTTCTGTTGAATTATTATTAGCCATAGGAAAAACCTATCTCTTGGAAATTACTTTGTCAACAAGACCGTATTCAAGAGCCTGCTGCGCAGTCATGAAATTGTCGCGTTCTGTGTCTCTTTCAATGATTTCAAGCGGCTTACCCGTGTTTTCCGCAAGGATACGGTTGAGGTCGCTCTTGATCTTAATGATTCTGTCTGCATGGATCTTGATGTCTGTTGCCTGACCCTGGAAGCCGCCGAGGGGCTGATGGATCATGATCTCACTGTTGGGAAGAGCAAAACGCTTGCCTTTCGCACCGGAAGAAAGCAAAAACGCACCCATGGATGCAGCCATACCGATACAGATGGTGGAAACATCGCATTTGATGTACTGCATCGTGTCGTAAATTGCCATGCCCGCAGTTATGGAGCCGCCGGGACTGTTGATATAAAGGCTGATGTCCTTTTCGGGATCTTCGTTTTCAAGGAACAACAACTGTGCAACTACAAGGTTTGCCGAAACATCATTTACCTCTTCACCGAGAAAAATGATTCTGTCTTCTAAAAGACGGGAAAATATGTCGTAAGAACGTTCACTGTGTCCTGTTTGTTTTACAACGTACGGAACTAAACTCATTGAAATTCACTCCTTTTTTTAAGTAAAAGAACACGGTTAAGTGTTCTTTTACTTCTTTCGTATTACTTTCTATTGTATGACCGAAAAATCAAAATTATTCAGCGTCTTCAGCTTTTTCTTCGGAAGCTTCTTCAGCTTTCTTGGTGGATTTTCTGGTCTTCTTTGCTTTTGTTTCTTTCTTTTCTTCAGCTACTTCTTCGGTAACTTCTGCATTTGCTTTAACAAGATCAAATGCTTTCTGGAGAGAAAGATCTTTAGCGATGTTTTCGGTAGCGTAGTCGCTTACGAGCTGTTCAACATCAACTTTCATTTCTTCTGCAAACTTAGCGTATTCAGCGTCGATGTCAGCCTGTTCGATGATGATGCCTTCGATCTCAGCGATCTTTTCGAGAGCAAGACGGATCTTAACATCACGTTCTGCGTTTGCTCTGAATGCAGCTCTCATTGTTTCAACGGTCTGACCGGTGATCTGCATGTACTGCTGCATGTTGATGCCCTGAGAAGCCATACGGTTAGCAAACTGCTGCATGGAAGCGTCAACTTCGTTTTCAAACATGCATTCGGGAATGTCAGCTTCGCAAAGATCTGCAACCATGTCATAGATCTTGTTGGAAACAGTGCTTTCAGCTGCTGCCTGCTTACGTTCGCCGACTTTCTTTTCGATGTCTGCTTTGAGTTCGTCAAGAGTGTCGAAATCGCTTACGTCTTTAGCAAGTTCATCGTCGATAGCGGGAAGCTCTTCACGTTTGATGTCGTGAAGCTTGCATTTGAATTCTGCAGCCTTGCCCTTGAGCTCTTCTGCATGATATTCTTCGGGGAATGTTACGTTAACGGAGAATTCGTCGCCAGCTTTTTTGCCGATCATCTGATCTTCAAAACCGGGGATGAACTGACCGGAACCGAGGGTAAGATTGTATTTTTCAGCTTTGCCGCCTTCAAATGCTACGCCGTCAACAAAACCTTCAAAGTCGAATACAACTTTGTCGCCGTCTTTGGTAACATCGTCATCTGCAACGTCGATCATTCTGCCCTGACGTTTCTGATAACCTTTGAGTTCGTTTTCAATATCTTCTGCAGTTACTGCAACAGCGGGCTTTTCAACCTTGAGTCCTTTGTAGTCCTTAACGGAAACTTCGGGCTTAACGGTAACTTTTACCTTGATCTTGAAGCCGTTTTCATCGTTGCTGATGGGTTCTGCATCGGGACGGTCAACAGGTGTGATACCTGCTTCTTTAACTGCATCTTCGTATGCCTGGGGGAATACTGCGTTGATAGCGTCATCATAGAAAATGTCGCTGCCATACATTTTTTCGATCATTTTGCGGGGAGCTTTGCCCTTGCGGAAGCCGGGAATTGTCATTTTACCGACATTCTTCTTGTATGCGGCTTCAACTGCTTTCTCAAATTCGTCGGCAGGAACCGTTATTTCCATTTCGACGGTGTTTTTCTCTTCTTTGGTAACCTTTTCTAAAATCATTTTAAACACTCCTGTGATTTGAAATCATATGATGTATCTATTTTTAACGGCTTGAAGCCGAGAAAATCTGCTGAGATCAGCTTGAATTCGATGTCCTCCGCCATTCCCGTCAAAGCTCCTTTTATCGCCTTGCCGTGTAAATGTCCGTAATAACATCTCTTTATGCCGTACTCGTGAAGTACAGCCATTATCTCATCGCATCTTGTTGCGACTGTGATGGGTGGGTAGTGGAGAAAAACAACTCTTTCTCCTTCTTTCGCACTGTTTAACGACTCCCTGAGACGTCCTACTTCCCGCATCAGAACTTTTTCGTCCTGCGGTTCGTCCGGCTCAAGTATCCAGCCTCTCGTTCCGCAAATGCTTATTCCGTCAACGTTGAAGCTGTTGTTATGAAGAAATTCTATCGACGGATACGCCGCCGCAAACGCCTTCAATTTCTTTACGGTCGTCCACCAGTAATCATGATTGCCCTTCAGGATTATCTTCTTGCCCGGCAACGCGTCTATAAACGCAAAATCCGGCTCAAGCTCGGAAAAATTCATCGCCCACGATATGTCGCCCGCAATAACGGTCGTGTCTTCTTCGGTAGCTTCCCAGTTGTTTTTTAACTGCTCTCCGTGGTTCAACCATCGGTCCCCGAATATATCCATCGGCTTGTTTATCTTCTCCGAATATGAAAGATGAAGATCTCCTATTACATATAATGCCATTTATTCAGCTCCGAAAAAACGGGCTGCGTTTTTGAACATTATCTTTTCTGCGATCTCTTCGGAGAAAGCTTCCGCAAACATCTTTCTGATGTTCGTATAACTGCTTACATCCTTGAAATCTCTCGGAACGGAAACTATACCGTCAAGGTCGCCGCCCATCGCGATGCAGTCCTCGCCGCCGAGCTCAAGCATCTTTTCAGCATGCTTCAATAAGTCGGTTATATGCGGATCCTCGCATATGATGTCCGGAAAAAGATTGAGTCCGACGATACCTTTTCTGCCGAATATCTCTTTTAACTGATCGTCTGTAAGGTTGCGAAGATGTCCGTATATCGATCTGCAGTTTGAATGCGTCGCAATAAACGGCTTCTTGCAGATCTTTACAAGATCGTCAAAACCTGCATCGGAAAGATGTGAAACGTCAGGCGTAATGCCGAGCTCTTCGCATCTTATCACAGCTTCTTTTCCCGTTTCGGTAAGACCTCTTCCGTTATCGGTAGCTCCGCCGCAGGCAAGCTCGTTTTCGCCGTTGTGAACAAGACCGAAAACGCGAAGTCCGTATTTTTCTTTTAATTTATTGATGTTGTCAACGTTACCGTCAATACATCTGCCGCCCTCGCAGGCAACTATCGGAACAAGATTCTTTACTTTTGCCGCAACAGGAAGAAAATAGTCCATTACGTTGCAAAAATATTCAAATCCGCTGCCGCCCTGACCGTCTGCTATAAAAACAGCACATGTCTGATATGCTTTTTCGTAATTTTCAAGACCCTTTTCGCTTATGTGCATCGAGGTGTCCGAAAAATCATTCTTTTTTGCGTACATCACTGTTGATGTGTCGCAGTGTAAGTCAAAGAATTTCATAATATTCCTCATGACATTTAAAGTAGTTTTCGTAATATCTGAATTCCGTTATTCTTTTGTCTTCATCAAAGGTTATCGCCGCCGCATCAAAACGTATCTTCAGCTTCGCAACGTCGATCCCTTTCTTTTTAAGGTCTAAAACAAACTGCTTTGCCGCTATGGCTATATAGCGCATCTTCTTTTCGTCGATCCTTGTTTCGGGGGCTTCAAAAAAAGCTCCGTTTCCCGATTTTACTTCTGTAAAAACAAGCGTTTTTTCTTTAACGGCAACAATGTCAAGCTCGTGCGGAGGCTTTTCCCAGTTTCTCGCAACGATCTTATATCCGTTCTTTTTCATCCACCGAGCTGTCTCTTCTTCAAAAAGATCACCCGTTCTTCGTGTCTCGCTTTTTGCCATATCAATGCATTTTTTTCAGAAATGTCTTTCTGTATATCTCGCAAATGCCGTGCTCACGTATCTTCTCGTAATGCTTCTCTGTCGGATAACCTTTGTGTTCGCTTAACCCGTACATCGGATATTTTTCCGCAAGCTCCGTCATTACACGGTCTCTCGTTACCTTCGCAACGATCGATGCCGCCGCTATCGAAAGGCTTTTTGAATCGCCTTTTACAATGCATTCCGCAGGTATGTTCAACCCTTTTATTCTGTTTCCGTCAACGAGCGCAAATTCCGGTTTAACGTTCAACCCTTCGACTGCACGCCTCATCGCAAGAAATGTTGCGTTCAGTATATTTAGCTCGTCGATCTCTTCGGGGGTCGCAAACGCCGCGCAGTAACTTATCGCACTCTGCGTTACCGTTTCGTAAAGCTGCTCTCGCTTCTTCGCCGAAAGCTTCTTTGAATCGTCAACTCCCGGTAAAATAATACCCTTTGGTAAAACTACCGCCGCCGCACAGACAGGTCCGCATAAACAGCCTCGCCCTGCCTCGTCTATCCCGCAAAAAACGGAATATCGGTCGTGGTATATTGCATCAAAATCAATATCGGTCATATTCTGTCAAGAGTTATTCTGCCTATCTTGCCGCCCCTGAATTCGTCGAGAAGAACAGCCGCCGTGCGTTCCGTGTCTACCTCGCCGCCCGAAACGACAAATCCGCGTTTCTTTCCTATCAGAGAAAGAAGATCATATGTTTCTTCGGGCAATTCTTCGGGTAATTTGTATCTCGCGCTCAAAAGCTTGACATACTCAGGCGCTCTCAATATGTTAAGAAGACATACCGCAAGCTCTTCGGAATCAAGGATCTCGTCTCTTATAGCTCCCGTCACCGCAAGTCGCTCTGCCGCAACCTTGTCTTCTATCTTCGGCCAAAGAATTCCCGGAGTGTCAAGTATGTCGAGCCCGCCAGCACTTATCCATTGCTTGCCTCTCGTAACGCCCGGTCTGTCTTCAGCCTTTGCACGCTTACTGCCGCAAATATTGTTTATTACCGTGGACTTGCCCACGTTCGGAATTCCCAGAACCATTATCTTTATGGCTCTGCCCGCCATGCCTTTTGCCGTGTTTCTTTCTATCTTTTCCGCAAATGCCGCTTTAACGGCTGCCACGAATTCCGCATTGGATTTCGCACCCGTGGCTTTTGCGTTGAACAGAATAGCGGGTGTTCCTTCTTTTCTGTATCTTGCCAGCCATCTGTCGTTTTCAACAGGGTCCGCAAGATCGCTCTTGTTTAATAGGATCATGCTCGGACGGTTCGCCTTCGCAAGTAAAGGCGCAATGTCGGGATTTCTCGAAGATACGGGTATTCTCGCATCGATAAGCTCAACAGCCATATCGACCTGCTTTAAACTGTCTTCGATCATTCTCTTGGCTTTCGCCATGTGTCCGGGATACCAGTTTATGTTCAATTTATTGCTCCAATCTTGTCAAACGGGAAGAATCTTACGAATACTTTGCCGAGGATCGTTCTCACGTCAACGCTTCCCAATTGTCTGCTGTCAACAGATTCTCTTCTGTTGTCTCCCATTACGAATATATGTCCGGGGGGCACTTCAAAAGGATATACAACGGACGAATCCGTTTTTTTGTCCGTTATGTTTCCCGGTAAATACGATTCGTTCAGCACTACGCCGTCAACGAGAACCTGATGCGTCTCATCGTCTATGTCAACGATTTGCCCCTCCGTCGCAATAACTCTTTTTACAAGGAGTTTGTTTTCACCGTGAACATATCTTCGGGTGGCGGCATTGTCTTCGGGCTGAAATACTATTATATCGCCTTGCTCCGGGGTGTAGAACAGGCCTGAAACAAGGTATCTGTCTCCGTCTAACATAGTGGGCGCCATCGAGGCTCCGTCTACGTATCCCGTTCTGACAATAAGGGTGAGAAGAAATACCGCCGCAACAACGGATGTTACAAGAATGTCTACGATATATTCGTAAAACTCATGGATCAACGGACGGTTTTTCTTTGCGTTTTGTTTAACATCGGCTTCGGTCGAAGCGACTTCCGCACTGTCTTGAGACTCGGCTGTCTCTGCAGAATTGCTTTCTTCTGCGGGGATTACTTCATGTTCATCCATTATACGTCTCCTAAATAAAAATAATGCGGTATTCAACACCGTCAAAACAGAGTGAATACCGCATATTTACGCTGCCGGACAATGATCGTTATTCACCGTTACGGCCGGAAAAATATAACTTGATTTTCCCAATATTTTAAACGAAGCTTGGGAATCTGGTTCGTTCAGGTCGCCTTTGCAAACCACAAACCGATTTTAGTTTATTTTCTCCTTGACTTTGGCAGCCTTACCAACTCTGTCACGAAGATAATACAGTTTAGCGCGACGAACGTTACCGTTACGAACAACTTCAACCTTTGCAATGTTGGGAGAGTGGATCGGGAAAGTTCTTTCTACGCCTACACCGTATGCTACACGGCGAACTGTTACGGTTTCGGATACGCCTCCGTGCTTCTTGGCAATTACTGTTCCTTCGAATACCTGAATTCTTTCTCTGGAACCTTCTTTGATTTTCACATGGACTTTAACTGTGCTACCGATGTCAAAGGGGATAGCTTCTTCTCTAAGCTGGTCCTTGGTGAAAAGATCGAGTTTGTTGGACATTTTTCTCTTCCTCCTGAAAATTTTATCAGTCATTATTTTGAAACGTTCGTGCAGAGACGGCAGAGGACCGTTTCATAACCAAGTAATTATACCACAAACGGATATTTATTTCAATAGTTCTTTCTGAATTTATTGTGAATTATTCGCAAAAATCCGCTTATTCTTCATATTCTTCGTCATCTTCGGGCGGGGGCGCGATGGGTATGACGATCGTGAATGTCGTGCCTTTTCCCACTTCGCTTTCAACGAGTATCGTACCCTTATGAAGCTCCGCAAGCTCCCATGCTATCGACAGACCGAGCCCCGTTCCCGTTTCGGATCCGCCGCGCGCTTTGTCTACTTTGTAGAATCTGTCAAATATGAACGGAACATCCTCTTCGGGAATGCCTACGCCCGTGTCTTTTATCGAGATGTACGCATAGCCGTCGTCACGTTCCTCCGCAAAAACAGATACGGAGCCGCCCTTGGGCGTAAATTTGATCGCATTGTCGATAAATATGATTATCATCTGACGCAGACGGTCATAATCCGCAAGAACATATTCAAGCTCTTTCGGCTCGAAGATCAGTGCAATGCCTTTTTCCGCCGCAACGGGCTTGAGCTTCTCCGTTATGTCTGCAATGAGCCATACAGCGTCCATCGGCTTTATTTCGAGAACGATCTTTCCCGCTTTGTATTTCGATGTGTCGAGCAGGTCTCGTACAAGTCTTTCAAGCGCTTTCGATTCTGTTTCGATCCTCGAATAATAGGAAAAACGTTCTTCTTCGGTTTCTGCCGCACCGTCAAGCAGCGCTTCGACAGATCCTTTGATTATCGTTAACGGTGTTCTGAATTCGTGAGATACGTTCGCAACAAAGTCCGTTCTTAACTGATTGAGTCTCTCCGACTGGCTTATGTCCTGAACGATAACAACAACGCCTTCCGTTATGTCTTTGTTCTGAATGCGTGTGGCGGTAAATTTCAAGATATCTTTGCCGTTCAGAACGACCGTCTTTTTCTGCCCCGTCTGCAGAACCTGCGTTATCATTTCCGTGACGGCAGGGTCTTCAAGCTGATTGAGACTGCATATCTTTAAAAGCGCCGTGTTGTACTTCTGCAAATGCATATTCGTGTCGAACGATGCAAGACCGTCCGAGATGTTTTCGATTATGTTGCTTAATTTGTCTTTTTCGTTCTTTAAACGTGTGAACGTGCTTCCGAGATTGTGCGCAAGGTGGTTGAGCGCATGTGCAAGATCCTGAAGCTCCGTTCTGTCGTTCGTGTGAACTTTAATGCTGAAATCGCCTTTTGCAAGGCTCGATGCGGCATTGCACATCTCTTTTATCGGCTTCGTCAAATGAAGACCGAGGAAAACCGCAAATATTACCGTCAATATTACGGCAAAGACAAACGTTCCGACCAATAATGCGGATGATGCCGCAAATGTCTCGTTTATGTACTTCAGCGGCGAGTGCATCAGAACGGCACCGATTACTTCGGAGCTTACCGTTCCGTATTTATCCGCTGCGTATATCGGAACGACGACCGTGAGCGTTTCTTCGCTGAAATTGTGCGAAAATCCGGTCGTTACGGACTGTTTGCCCGAAAGACAGTCGTCTATTATCTTTTGCTCTTTATCTGTCAGCTGGCTTGTCGAAACAGGCCATGAGGCGAATTTTAAAGGTATGAAAAAGCCGTCTGTTTTACATATCCATAGGTTTGCGTCCACAACGCTCGAAACAAGCGTCGCATAATCGGGGAAATTCTTCGCTTTAAGCGTCGGTTCTTCAAGCGAATTTTCGCTCGATATAAAATCTGCTATGCCCATTGCGCAGTCGAGAAGAGCATCGCTTTTCTCTTCGTAGGCATAGCGAAAAAATAAAGACATGAAAACCGCGCTGGTGATTAAAACCACCAGCACAGTAACAGATATGAATACGGCAATAACCTTTGATGAAAGGCTTTTAAACATTATTTGACCTCGAACTTGTAGCCGACGCCCCAAACTGTTTTAATGTCGAAATTGACAGACTGATCAAGGTTGAGCTTGGTTCTTATACGTTTGATATGTGTATCAACGGTTCTAGTGTCACCAAAATACTCGTAACCCCAAATGTTTTCAAGAAGATGGTCTCTTGTGAAAACTCTGCCGGGATTGGATGCGAAGAGCCAGATGATCTCGATTTCTTTCTTTGTGAGAATAACAGGCTTTCCGTTGACATAAGCTTCGTAACTGTTCATGTCAACAACGAGACCTGCGATCTCGATACGCTTGGAGCGTTCGTCGGAGATCTCATCGGTAACGCGGCGAAGAACAGCCTTTACTCTTGTCATAACTTCTCTCGGTGAGAAGGGCTTGGGTATGTAGTCGTCCGCACCGATGTCGAGACCCATGATTCTTTCAGCCTCTTCGTTCTTAGCGGAAACGATGATAATGGGAACACTGGAAGTCTGCCTGATCTGACGGCATACGTCAAAACCGTTCATTTTCGGCATCATAACGTCAAGCAATATAAGGATGGGATTAAATTCCTTATACATTTTAAGGGCCTGTTCTCCGTCGTAGGCGCAGATACATTTATAACCTTCTTTTTGTGCGTATGCTTTAAGAATATCAACAATATCCTTGTTATCATCCGCGATGAGTATTATCTTGTCCATACAGCGACCTCCGTGTAAAAAAATTTCACTTTTATATTAAAGATTATAACATGAAAAGTCAAGATTGTCAATCTTTTTTACGATTATGTCAAAAGTAACTTTTGTGTGTGACAAAAATTACACAATTGTGAACTTGGAATGTCGATTTGTGCTTATCGCAAAATATTTATCAAATCTCCACGCCCACATTTGAGCAAAGCTTCCTTAACAAGAGCCCTGTTCTGAGGCTTTTTATACTGAAGCAACGCTCGCTGGTATGCTTTTTCTTTTGCCGTTTTTGGAACATATACCGGTTTCATTGTAAAAGGATCGATACCGGTATGGAACATTGCTGTTGATATTGTTCCGGGGGTGGGGTAGAAATCCTGCACCTGCTCGGGCTGATAGCCGATGCTTTTTATGTAAAGCGCAAGATTTACGGCATCGTTTAACGTACATCCGGGATGCGAAGACATAAGATAGGGGACGAGGAACTGATTGCATCCGAATTTTTTGTTCAACGCAAAATATTTTTTGTAAAATGCCTTGTAATATGAAAAATGCGGCTTGCCCATCTTTTCAAGGACCTTGTCCGACGAATGTTCGGGCGCAACCTTAAGCTGTCCGCTTATGTGATGCTTGACAAGCTCGTTGAAAAATTCGTCTTTTTTGTCTAACATCAGGTAGTCGAAACGTATTCCCGATCTGATAAACACCTTTTTGACCTTCGGCAAAGCCCTGACCGTTCTGAGAATATCAAGATATTCCGAATGGTCTGCCGTTGCTGCGGGGCACGGTTCGGGAGCCAGACATTTTCTGTCCTTGCAAAGCGATTTTTTCTTGCAGGCGTTCTTTCTGAAATTTGCCGTCGGACCGCCTATGTCGTGAATATAACCTTTGAAATTTTTCAGCGTCGTCAATAATTTTGCTTCATTTACAACAGACTCTTTCGATCTTGCCGTTATGTTTCTTCCCTGGTGGAAAACGATCGAACAGAAATTACAGCCGCCGAAGCATCCTCGGTTGTGCGTTATCGAAAACTCAACCTCCGCAAGCCCCGGAACACCTCCGTCTTTTTCGTACATCGGGTGA
>SVMP01000035.1 GCA_015067385.1 Oscillospiraceae bacterium
CTACGAAAGCAGTAAGAGCTTCGCGGAGAGGAGTGAACCACTGACCGAAGTAAACAAGTTCAGCAAAACGGAGACCGACCTGCTGTTTAAAGTGGAGAGTGTCTCTGTCAAGACAAAGAGTTTCGAGAATATCGTGAGCCTGATAAAGAATGGTTCCGCCGGGAGTTTCATATACGCCTCTGGATTTCATACCGACAAGACGGTTTTCAACGAGGTCAGCAATACCGATACCGTTTTCGCCGCCGAGCTTGTTGAGCTTTCTGATTATATCGGAACCCTTCATCTTTTCGCCGTCGATAGCAACGGGAGCGCCGTTTTCAAAATCGATGGTTACATAGGTTGCTTTATCGGGAGCTTTTTCGGGAGAAACACCGAGTTCGAGGATCTTATCGTAATCGGGTTCGTTAGCGGGATTTTCGAGGTCAAGACCTTCGTGAGAAAGGTGCCAGAGGTTCATATCCTTGGAGTAGTTTGTCTCACGGCTTATCTTAAGGGGAATGTTGTGAGCCTCAGCGTAGTCGATCTCTTCGTCACGGGATTTGATATCCCAGATTCTCCAGGGAGCGATGATGGGCATATCGGGAGCAAATGCTTTGATAGCAAGTTCGAAACGAACCTGGTCATTACCTTTACCTGTACAACCGTGAGCAATAGCGTCAGCACCTTCAGCGAGAGCGATCTCAACGATACGCTTAGCGATTATGGGACGAGCGAAAGATGTACCGAGAAGATATTTATTTTCATATACAGCGGATGCTTTAAGAGTGGGGAAGATAAAATCGTCAACGAATTCATCAACAAGATCTTCAATATAGATCTTGGAAGCACCTGTTTTGATTGCTTTTTCCTGAAGACCTTCAAGTTCAACACCCTGACCTACGTCAGCCGCAACAGCGATTACTTCGCAGTTGTTATAGTTTTCCTTGAGCCAAGGAATAATGATAGAAGTATCAAGTCCGCCGGAATAGGCAAGAACTACTTTTTTTATACCGTCTTTTTTTACATTTAAATTACTCATTTTCTTTTTCTCCTAAAATATGTTCAAATTAATTATTATACTGTATTCACGTCGCATTCTTAATGCTGAATTATTATACATCAGTTTGAATAAAAATGCAATATGTATTTATTTACAATCTTTATACCATTGAAAGCCCCGAATATGTTAAAGAATACCAAATCACTGAAATTCTATCACAGAAGCGTCAAAAACTCCGGGGATTTCGTGAAGAGAATCGATAATCTCCATATCCTTATTGCGAAGGCGTATTTCGGCAGAAAGTTCAACACTCTGTTTTCCCGTGACCTTTGCCTTGATTCGATGTTTAGGAAGCGTTTTCATTTTTCGGTTAACATCCTGCGCAGCTTCGGGAGAATAGCGTACAGTCAAAAGATACTGAGCGCCCGAGCCTTTTTTGCTGAGGAACGAGACAGCGAGATACAAAAGTCCCATTAAAACGTTGGCAAAAAGCGCCCAGAACATCATACCCGCACCAGCCATTATACCGGCGCCGACAGCCCAGAACATAAAGACCGTATCGACGGGATCTTTGACAGCCGTTCGGAAACGAACGATAGACAACGCACCGACCATACCGAGAGAAAGCGCAAGATTCGCGGTGACAGTCATGATAATTGCGGCGGTGACGACCGAAAGAAGCACGAGAGACAGAGCAAAACCTTTATTGAAAACAACGCCTCTGAAAGTTACTTTGTATATAAAAACTATAAATAACGCGATTGCAAAAGCGAGTAGGATCGAGAGAATGACTTTCGTAAAAGAAAATTCACCCGAAAATTCGCTGATAACACTGTTTTTGATAATGTCCGAAAAGCTCATACATAACTCCTTAATCTATTGCTGCCTCAATGGCCATAGCATATTTGGAAAAAGCCGTACGTTCAGCCGAAACCGATGATAAGATCGGAACGAGAAACGATGGGAAAGCATTGTCAAACTTGACTTCCACAACTGTTTTTGACTCCGAAGGAAGCGGGATAAACGGTTCGTTCGGATCAAAAAGAGATGACACCGAGCGTGAAAACCGAATATTTTCATCGACGGTTATACGAGTATTTTCCGCAGGGAAAACAAACGCCGTTCGGTCGTATTTAACATTGATAACGGGTCTGAGACCGCACGATATGCGTTTTGCGTGAAATTCCTTTGCAAGACTGTCTTCGGATAAGACATCTTTGCCTGCCAAAATTGAATAAACATCATCTTTATTCAATAAAAACGAATCTTTATTCACTAAATCGTTCTTTTTGTATTTTTTTTCGAGAACGATATACGAGGAATCGCAGTTGTAAAGACGTATTCTGAATTTTTCACGGTTCTGATCACCGTTTGTTTTTTCCGTATATGCGGAAAATTCGGGATCGTCAAAATAAAGACTGCAGATCGTATATTCTCCGTTCGGATAATGGGAATCGCGGTTAAGAACAGCCCCCAGAAGACTTTTTAATATCTTTGCGGAAGGCTCGGAAACGAGAAATTTCAATTCATGCCGCATTTGTATCACTCTCCGTTCCGAGTTTATCTGCGGGATGAGTGTATGCAAATATCTCCGCCGCATTTTCGACGAGTCCGAGTTCAACCGTCAGATCGAATTCGGCACGCTGTTCATCCGTCATATAAAAATAATACTCAATTGCAGTATCGGTAAGGGAAAAAAGCTGTTGGATCTCAGAGATCAGCTGTTCCTTTCGGGTAAGCCCCGAATCGTTTTTATCCGTAACAAAATATTTGATAACTTTCGTCTGCCAATCCCACGAATTATAGCTGTTGCCCCATTTATCGATATTTCTTTTTATCTCATCGCCGATAAGCTCACGGAATTCGTCAACCTTATCGCACACAAGTTCTGCCTGAAAAGTATTGTCAAGATGATAAGAAAAGCGACGCAGGAACATATCAAAAAACTCGGGGCTTCTGAGCAATCCGTTTATAAGCTTGGTGTTATACTTATGAGCATAGCCCGTTCCCTCGGGATCTATAATAAACCAAAGGCTGTAAGCGTAATCTTCCGTCATACCGTAATCGAGGTCATACAATATCCATCGCCATTTGTTATCGGTCTGACTGCTTCGGTAAAATTTTGCATTACCGGAATCTCGGTTTCCGTAAAAAGCCTGGGCAATGATAAAATCCGCAAAGCTTTCGACATCAACACGTTTTTTCATGTAATTATAGTTTGACGTATCTGCCATGTCGTAATTTTGCGCATACCATAAGACGCTGTACCAATCATCGTTGCTTCCGTGGATAACATTGCCGTTACCGACAAGAAGATCAACGCTTTCCGCATCTACGCCGAGATGAGAAGAAATAAAGTTTTCGTCTATTTTTTCTCTGATATAATAAATACCGTAATATTCGCCGTTGATATAAAGAACACACGCCTTATAGCCCTGTATCAAAAGGTCCATATCTTTTGCAAGATCGGTACAAAGCTCATCGCGGAAAACAGTACGTCGGTAATCCTGCGAACCCGAACGGAGAACGAGGTTCTCAAATCGCGTTATTTCGGGAACATTTTCGAAAAGAGAGCAATATATTTCGGGGGTTCCGTACTTCGCTCTGAATTTGAGTTGAAATGAATGCTTTGGATATTCTCTGTTTGACTGTCCGAAAAGTTTCACACCGCAATCGGCGGAAAAACCCCAGATCCCGTCGAAAAGTTCAACTGAGCATGAACGTTCCCAATCCTGCCAGATATTAGCGGTTTTTGGATATGTTCCGTTTTCGTTCGGCTCACCGCGAAAACATATCCCCTCCTCCTCGCTCCAAAGCCCATAAGGATCGGATGCAAGAGAAACAACGGGCAAAGAATGGTTTTCGTTTACTATATAGCTTTCAGTAACTACAGGGCTTATATATTTGCCGTCCTCCTTACAAACAGCACGGACAACGGACGTTGAAGAGATCGTTATCGGGCGGTCGTAAAGGAAACTGTGTTCTGTGGGAACAGAGCCGTCAAGCGTGTAAAAAACATTGCCGTCGGCTTCAAAGCTTAAATAAACAGAATCAATACCGTTAAATATACCGCCTTCAACAGACGGAACAGGAGCAGACGAGATATAACGAAGCCCTTCACCGTTTTCAGAACCGGGCGTAGGCGATGTTATATAAATAAATCCGCCTTTTGAGACCGATCTTCCGTAAGACATACCGTAAGGTATCTCTGTTAAAACGGCTCCGTCACAGAGAAAATAACCGTTGTTATCAGCCTTGTAAAGATACAGCTCTTCATATACGGAATCGAGTTTGAAATCGCAATGAATAAATGTTTGAGTTGACATCTCGGGGTTTCCCGATGCAAAAACAAGAATATATCCGCCCGGCTGCAAGGTAATTGCGGGGAACTGCCATCTGTTCGGAACATTTTTATTTTGAGTGAGATAATATTCGGAAAGGTTTATGGGACGCTCTGAATTATTTTTTATTTCGATCCAATCGAAATATTCTCCGTTCTGAACGACATAACTGTCGTTTACGACCATGACCTCGTTAATAATAAGCTCTTTTTCGGAATCGTTCCGTAATGAATACGCATCGAGATCTGTGTAATACGGTGACGGATTTCGAACAGTTTCGAAATCTCCGCCGAGGTAGTCTCGAACAAGGACTTTACCGTTTGAAATATCCTTGTAAGTTACCTCGTCAAGCAAAACTCCTTCACTGTCACACAAAAAAATACTTTCGCCGTCAGCAGCAAGTCGGAAAGAAAGATGCGGCTCCGTTTCAGAAAGTCTGTCCTTTCCCGATGCGAAAACAATAATGCTTTCACCTGCTTCGAGTTTTACGGAAGGGAATGTCCATTTAAAGAAATCGAGAGGGTCGTTTGAAAGCGTATAACCGGAAAGATCGACAGTATTATCGCCGAAATTGGTGATCTCGACATAATCGGAATATTCTCCGTCGGAATCCGTTAACGAAAAAAGATTCTGAGCCATGACTTCCGTGATTTTAACAGGGTCATTTTTACGTACTCTTGATGCGGCAAACAACGCTTTGCCTTCATCGGTATTCGGATAAAGAGGAGACGGCTTTTCGTTCGAACGCCATGAAAAAGATTCTGTTCTTTCATAAACAAGATTTCGTTCTGTTTCCGCAGTTAAAACTCTGTCTATGAGAACGCCGTCCGAATTGTGAAGCGTAAACACTTCCCTGCCCTGTTTTGACAGACGCATCGGAGAATACAATCCGTCACGCACTTCACCGCAAAAATAAACAAGCAGGAAGCCGTCTGCATCTATAACGGTTTTTTCGGGGAAGTACCACGGTGTTGAATTTGAGTCCTCAACGACATACCAGCCGGAGAGGTCGATCGGATAATGCGTTGCATTACGAAGTTCAACGTAATCGTAAAAGCCGCCGTTTCCGTCGGGATAAAAATTATCGTTTGAAAGGAGCATTTCGTTAAAAACAACTGTGCCGAAAACCGCACCCGCCCCATCATTTGTTTCGGGCGGAGAAGATATTGCATGCTGGGCTGAAAGACCGACGATAAAAAGAAGAACAAGAAGCGAAACAGACAAAACAGCCGCGGAAAAATACGGCGTTTTCTTTTTCTTTGCGCTCATACAGCCACTCCTTTCGCACATGCCGATAATTACTGATAAAAATAGATATACTATTATACTATATCATATTTTTTTATTTTTCTCAACCTTTTACGGCAAAAAAAATTTGACATTTTTCTTAAAATCACTATTGGTTTAAGACAAATAATTATGTTCCTTTTTGAAGAAAAAAATATTGACTTTTGTTTCGATCTATTGTATACTTTAACTAACAAAAAAGGAGACAAACGATATGTACGGAAAGATCTGCAATATTCAGCCTTTTTCCATTCATGACGGACCGGGAATACGAACGGTGATCTTCATGAAAGGATGCAATCTTCGTTGTTTCTGGTGTCATAATCCCGAATCTCAGGATACAAAGCAGACATTGGCGTTTTATCGGAACAAATGCATAGGATGCGGTGAGTGTGTAAATGTTTGTCCCAATGTCCGAAACGGAGCCACAGCAAGATTTTCGGAAGAATGTTCACTTTGCGGAGAATGCGCCAAAGAGTGTTATGCCGAAGCCATTGAAATGATAGGAAAAGATATCGCCTCCGAAGAAATCGTAAAGATCGCATTGAAAGATAAGAATCTGTTTGAAACATCCGGCGGCGGAATCACGTTTTCGGGAGGAGAGCCGCTTCTTCAACCGGATTTCATTGCGGAAACGATGAAAGCATGTAAATGCGAAGGCATACACACCGCCATCGAATCAGCAGTATGCGTTAGTTGGGAAAACATTGAAAAAATACTGCCTTATTGCGATTATTTTATATGCGATCTTAAATCTGCGGATTCCGAAAAGCACAGGAAAGCAACAGGGGTCGGAAACGAAAGAATAATTGAAAACCTCAGAAAACTTTCAGCAACAGGAAAGCTGAAAGAGATAAAGACACCTGTTATCCCCGATTTTAACGATACCGAAGATGACATAAAGGAAATACGAGATATCGTACGTTCATTTGACGGAGAGATCAAATACTCACTTTTGCCTTTTCATAACATATGCGAATCGAAATATGAAAGCCAAGGCAGAACATTCCGTGCAGCAGGCCTCAAAGAACCGTCAAAAGAAAAAATGGATAAACTTAATTTTTTAATAAAATAGGTGATCAAGATGTTAACAGAAGAAAGAAAAGCACGAATAAAGCACAAATTATTCAATGTTCGGCACGGTTTTGATACTGTTTCAGCGACAAACAAAGCATATCAGGAAAACAAGAGAACACGCTTTCACGAACTGTTACGCGGAAAAATAGATGCGGCGGTGCTTGACGCATACCCTGTATTTATTGACGAAGACGATCTTATCGCAGGACACACCCCTTTATTTGACGCCTCGGATGCCACTGTTGCAGAAAACGAGAAAGCCCGCATGCAGATGAGCGAATACGGAGAAATAAACGGAATGACCGCTTCAAGCACGGGACACAGAGTAATTGATTACGAAAAGCTGCTTGAAAAAGGCATAAACGGCGTTTTATGTGAAGTTAAACAAAAACTTGATGCCGTTGAATTCTGTGATCCCGAAGGTGCAGAGAAAAAAGCGTTCTATAAAGGCTGTATATGTTCTCTTGAAGCCGTTATTCGATTCCAGCAAAGATATTATGGTGAAGCGGTGCGATTGTTTAACGAAGAACAGGATCCCGAAAGGAAAAAGGAACTTGAAAACATGGCCGCGGCTCTTGAAAATGTACCTGCAAACCCGGCACGTAATTTCAGAGAAGCAATACAGTCGATGTGGTTTATGCAGTTCAGCATAAAGATCATCGGAGAAAGCACTCTTACCGGAAGACCGGACAATTACCTTTATCCGTTTTACAAAAAGGATATCGAAGCAGGTATTTTAACGGATGACGAAGCTTTCACGCTCATCGAAGATCTTTATTTCAGGCACAATGATATTCACGGTACATGGCCGGCATCCCTTATGGTCGGCGGCAGGAAGAGAAACGGGGAACCGAACTGGAACGAGCTTTCGTATATGTGTATAAAAGCAATAGAAACGACAGGCCTTGTTAATCCTTCGGTAGCAGTATGCTATAACGAATATATGCCCGATGATCTTTTAACGCTTTGTCTTGAAATGATAGAAAAAGGCTTTACCCGTCCCGCAATATTCAACGATGATATTGCAATCAAAGGGCTGAAGGAAGCAGGCGTAAAGGACGAGGACGCAAACTACTACATCCACAGCACCTGCGTTGAGCTTACACCGATAGCGACTTCAAATATCCTTGTTGCAACGCCTTACATCAACTTAAACAAAGGGCTGGAATACATTTTAAACAACGGCGAAAAGATATTCGGAAACGATTTTCTGAGAAACAAAAAAGAAACGTATGACCTTTCGGAGCTTGATACCTTTGATAAATTCTACAGTGCGTTAAAAGCAATGATAGACAACATATTGAAGGGCGAACTCGAAAACATTCAGGAGTGGGTGTTATTCAGAAAACGATACGCATCACTGCCGCTTGTTTCATGCTTTATAAACGACTGTCTCGATCTGGGCAAAGAATCTTCAAACGACGGAGCAAGATACAGTTTTATATATCCTTGTTTCCCCGGATTCATCAACCTTATCGACTCCGTTTCGGCAATCAAAAAAGCTGTTTATGAAGAAAAACGTATAACGCTCGAACAGCTCAGAGATGTATTAAAAGGCAATTTTGACGGAGAGGACAGATTACGGGCATTTTTTCTCAACAGATGTCCGAAGTTCGGAAACGATATAGAAGAAAGCGATGAAATAGCAAAAGATCTGTTCTTATACATAAAAGATGAATTAAAGCAGTTCGGTACATGCGTCAGGAACGGAAATTTCCATCCGAGCTATTTTGCATGGATAATGCACGGAGTTCTCGGCGAACAGGGTTCGGCAACACCCGACGGAAGAAAACAAGCGGAAGCACTCTCGGAATGTCTCGGTTCTGTTCAAGGCATGGACAGAAGCGGACCGATAGCTTTGATGCATTCAACATCAAAAATACCGCAGCATTACGGTATCGGGGGCATTGCAACGAACTTCCGTTTCAGCAAAAAATTCATGCATGAGGGTTTTGATCAGATCAAGGCTTTCGTTAAAGAATTTATGAGAAACGGGAACTTCGAAGCTCAGTTTAATGTTGTGGATCAGCAAACGCTTTACGATGCGCTCGAACATCCCGAAAAATACAGAACGCTTATGGTCAGAGTTGCGGGATTCAGCGATTATTTTGTAAATCTATCGCCGATCATCCAAAGAGAAGTTATAAGCCGTCTTGAGCATGACGGACTTTAATAAATAAGATCATAATGTTGCAGAAAGAGGTCAAACACTATGAAACTGATAAATAAGATCAACGAAAAAGCTCCTGCATACGGATCTATACCGTTCTGGAGCTGGAACGATAAGCTCGAAGAGGAAGAACTTCGCCGTCAGATCAGAAGAATGAAAGAGCTTGGAATGAACGGCTTTTTCATGCACGCAAGAGGCGGACTTGAAACAGAATACCTCTCGGAAGAATGGTTTGAATGCATAAAAGCCTGTGTTGACGAAGCGAAAAAGCTCGGCATGGAAGCATGGTCTTACGATGAAAACGGATGGCCCTCCGGCTTTGCGGGCGGAAAGCTGTTAAACGATAAAAAGAATTTTGCGCTCGGTCTTTTAACGGAAGAGGTTTCCGAATTTCCTGCCGACGAGGACACGGTCGCAGCATACGTTAAAAACGAAGACGGCGGTTACACATGGGTAAAAGAAGCTGTTGACGGCTGTGAAAACTATCTCAGAATATACAGACAGTACGACAGCTCTTACGTTGATGTTCTTGATGCGGATATCACAAGAGAGTTCATCAAATATACCCATGAAGAATACAAAAAAATCTGCGGCGAGGACTTCGGCGGAGCTATGCCCGGCTTTTTCACCGATGAACCGCAGTATTTCCGTTGGGGACATACGTACTCAAACACCCTGCCGAAAATATTCAAGGAAACTTACGGCTATGAAATATTCGACGGACTTCCTGCGATTTTTGAAAAAGATATTCCGAACGCAGATAAATTCCGTTACGATTACTACAAACTTATCCATGAGCTTTTCATAAACAATTGGGTAAAAGTCGTTTATGAATGGTGTCATGAAAACGGCGTTCAGTTGACGGGTCATGCCGTAGAAGAAACATCTCTCGGCGGACAGATGATGTGTATCGGCGGCGTAATGCCCTTCTATGAGTATGAAGATATTCCCGGCATTGACTATCTCGGCAGAGGTATTGCCGATGACATATCGCCCAAGCAGTTGGGCTCTGCATGTGCACAGCTCGGCAAGAAAAAAGCTATTTCCGAAATGTTCGGTTGCTGCGGTTGGGACGTTTCCCCGACAGAGTTAAAACGAATCACCGATCTGCAATATGCAAACGGCGTAAATTTAATGTGTCAGCATCTTTATCCCTACTCGGAAAGAGGTCAGAGAAAGCGTGACTATCCGCTTCACTACTCAGAACATAATCCCTGGCAGGATTCAATGATACCGTTCGACTGGTATTACAACCGTCTCGGCGCAGCATTGTCCGAAGGCGAAGAATACGCCCCCATTCTTGTTATCCACCCCATTCACGGCGCATATATGCGTTACAAGAAAGGTTCTGACTGGCTCAACGAAATAGAAGGCGAATTTTTCGGTCTTTCACGTCTTCTCGGACACAACCAAGTTCCCTACCATTACGGTGACGAGAACATGATGAAGAAGATGGCAACCGTTGAAGGCGATAAGATAAGAGTCGGTAAATGCGTTTATGACACGGTAATCATCCCCTTTACATATTCTCTCGACCTTGAAACCTGCGAAATGTTAAAGAAATACATTGCAAACGGCGGCAAGATCTGGCTTTACAAAAATGCTCCCGAATGTATCAACGGCGTAAAGGGCGATCTTTCATGGCTCAAAGCGAACATCGAATGGCAGGACATTCTCAATAAACGTGATGTGAAGATAACACTTAACGGAGAAAACGTCTCTGCGCTCCGTAAAATGACGAGGATCCTTGAAGACGGCTCAAAACTCATTTATATTGCAAACGTTACCGCTGATGAATTTGAAAGCGTAAAAGTCGGAATTCCCGAAGCGAAAAACGTTGCGGAAATAGATCTTGAAACAATGGAAATGATCCCCGTTCACGGAGAAGTATGTGAAAAATGCGGCGGCAGGATCGTTTATCTGCCGTTTGAAAACGCACAGAGCCATCTTTTGATCGTCAACAATGACGAAATAAACACAGAGCTTCTTTGCGGCAAGCCGCAGGATGTTAAAGCATTCATACCCGTACCCGAAACCGCGAAATTCGCAGAAAAGCCCGAAAACATGATGACGCTCGATATTGCGGCGCTTTCAAAGGACGGCGAAAATTACGACGAGCCGATGTCTGTTTACGGCATAAAAGACAATCTTTTCAGAGAAAAATACAGCGGCAGGATCTGGCTCAAATATACCTTCAAGGCAGATGACAATTATAAACCGACAGATCTTCGACTTGTTCTTGAGCCTATGAAGCAGGACAAGATCTATGTAAACGGTGTTGAGGTTCACGAAAACGAAAATGATTGGTGGTTCGACAGATCGTTTAAGGTCGTGAATATTGCGCCCGAGATCCGTGCAGGCGAAAATGAGGTTGTTGTAAGCATAGACTATTATCAGCGAGATTATGTTTATTACGTCCTTTACGGCGGCGTTTCAGAATCTCTTCGTAACTGCCTTGCTTTTGATACGGAGATTGAGCCTGCATATATCGTCGGCGATTTTGCGTTAAAAACAGATAAACCGTTCACTAAAGCCGAAAGAAATTCCGATATTTACGACGGAGAATTTGTTTTAACATCACAGAAAGATACCGTTAATATCAACGATATTGTTTTGGACGGCTATCCGTTCTACTGCGGCACTGTAAAGGTATGTTACAATACAGAGCACAAGGCAGGAGATCCGACAGTCATCGGGCTCAACGGCAGATTTGCTGTCTGCAGAGTTTACGTTAACGGCAAAGATGCAGGCGAAATGATGTTCACCCACCATATTGACCTTGCCGAATATCTGAATGAGGGCAAAAACGAGATACGTCTTGAATTCACAAACTCCATGAGAAACCTCATGGGTCCACATCACAGGCACGACCCCGAACCTCACGGCGTAGGTCCCGGTACATTCTCATTTGAAAAAGAATGGAAGGGCAAAGAATGCCGAGGATATGCCGACAGATATTCGTTTGTCAGATTCGGTATCGAATCCAAATAAAAAAATATAACAGAACAACAGGCACAGGGAGATTTGTGCCTGTTGTCATAAAATAAATCGGAGGTAATATTGTATGTGGTTCATATTTGCACTGCTGTCTGCAATCTTTGCGGCACTTACCTCTATACTGGCAAAAGTTGGGATAGAAGGCGTCAACTCGAACCTGGCAACAGCAATAAGGACGGTTGTTGTGGTATTCATGTCCTGGGGCATGGTTTTTCTCACAAATGCTCAAAACGGAATCGGAGACATAAGCAAAAAAAGCTGGATATTTCTGATCCTGTCGGGATTGGCCACAGGCGCATCATGGTTATGTTATTACAAAGCATTGCAGGTGGGCGAAGCATCGAAAGTTGTTCCTATTGATAAATTAAGCGTTGTTATTACATTGGTTCTGGCATTTATTTTACTGCACGAACAATTCACGACAAAATCGCTGATAGGATGTATACTTATCTGCATCGGAACATTACTCATGGCTCTATAATTCAAAACGATAGCATCCGAGAGTTTAAATCTCACGGATGCTTGTTTTTTATCAATAAGTAATTTTCATATATCCCTTTTTGACCCAGCCGAGTTTACGGAAAGCGGCATCAAAAGCGAGGGTAATGACTGCGGGGAGAATAAAATGCATAACGAGGATATAACCGACAGTGAGAGGGATCCCGAAAGAATCGCTCATTGCGGAAAAAGCGCCGAACTGTCCGACAAAGCCGCTCGTACCCATGCCCGCACCCGAAGATGTGTTCGTCATTCCGAGAACTGCTGTTGAAACAGGACCGAGGACGGCGGATGCGAGAGTCGGAGCAAGCCATATTTGCGGATGGCGCATGATGTTGGAAAACTGAAGCATGGATGTGCCTATCACCTGAGAAATAAGGCCTCCGAAACCGTTATCTTTATAAGAAGCGACAGCAAAACCGATCATCTGACAGCAACAGCCGACACACGCCGCACCTGCCGCAATTCCGTCTATGCTTATCATAATGCAAAGAGCGGCAGAGCTTATCGGAGCAGTCAGAGCCATACCGACAAGGACTGCCACCACAGCGCCCATGGAGATAGGCGCAAGCTCCGTTGCGCTGTTAATAACACTGCCGAGCCATTGCATGAACTGATTTATGTACGGACCGACAAATATACCGACAAGGCTGCCGGGGATTATAGTTGTAAGAGGGCTTACGATAATATCTATCTTTGTTTTACCTGCAAGAAGAGAGCCGACTTCCGCACCGACTATCGTTGCAACGTAAGCGCCGACAGGACCGCCTGCCGCATAACCGACAGCGCCGACAACCGCCGAAGAGAACACTACGAGGGGTTTTTCTTTATTCAAACTGTACCCGATAGCCGCACCTATCGTCGCACCGACAACAGGTGAAGAAGCCGAAAGGATGTCGGATATCTGAGAAAGAAAACCGCAGTACGGAATTTTGGCGATCTGTCCGATAATAAGACCGATGATGAGCGATGAAAAAAGACCGAGTGCCATATAAGACATGGCGGTAATAAAATATCTTTTAAGTAATTTTTTTATCAGATCCATAATTTTTCTCCAACTTAAATTTTTACATTTACAGTATATCATATTTTCATATCCAATTCAACAAAAAACCTCTGAATTTTTTTCTCCGCAAAGGAAAAGATATAAAAAAAGAACGGAGAAAAGAACAATGTACGAAAAAAGAAGCGACCTTGCGGCAGAAATAATAAAATTAAAGAAGATCGATGAAAAAGACGGTGTTAAAACAGAAGAATTCACCTCAAGCGGTATACTGATAAACAAAACGACCGTAAAGACAGACGAAGCGGCAAAAAAGATAGGAAAGCCATGCGGAATATATATCACGGTTGATATTTCGGGAACATTTTCATCTGACGAAACGCACGAAAAAGCCGTTGATGCAATTGCAGAACAGCTGGAATTTCTTATAGGCAAAGATATTTCGAAAAGCGCAATGATCGTGGGGCTCGGAAATTCTGCTTTAACATCCGACGCAGTAGGGCCGAAAACTGTTTCGGGGCTGATAGTTACACGTCATTTAAAGGAACATCTGCCCGAAGTTTACACATCAATGCCTTTACGTGAAACATCCGCATTTTCGCCCGGAGTTCTGGGGCATACGGGAATTGAAAGCGCAGAGACCGTTAAGGCGATAGCAGAAAAGGTATGTCCTAAAATAATAATCATAATAGACGCACTTGCAGCAGGAAGGACCGACAGACTTTGCACTACCGTACAGATAAGCAACACGGGAATAAACCCGGGGGCAGGCGTCGGGAACAACAGAAAAGAGATAAGCGAAGCGACGGTAGGTGTTCCGGTGATTGCGATCGGTGTGCCGACGGTTGTTGACGCATCAACTCTTGCTCTTGACATTTTCGAGGAAGCATCGAAAAGGATAAAAGAAGAAAAAAGCGGAGATATAAAAAAAGCCGCTGAAATATTTGAGGATTTCGACAGGTTATCCGCAGAAGCCGAACAGATAATAAAAAAGCTTCTTTCATCATCCGATTCGGAGAGCTTCGACCTGATGGTAACACCGAAAGACATAGACATTACGGTAAATCGGGCGGCAAAGCTTCTGTCTTTGGCTTTAAACAAGGCGCTTCACGGACATCTCGAGCAAGAAGAGATCAACGCTTTGTTAGGTCAATAATTTTTCGGCAAACGATTGACATATGGGTGCGGATATGTTAAAATAATGAAAACAAAAAAATAAAGGAGCGTACGACTATGGCTATCCCCGTACCCGAAAAAAGAATAGCAAGATTTGAAAAATTAGGCTTTGGTATGTTCATTCACTGGGGACTTTACTCTCAGCTCGGCAGAGGCGAGTGGGTCCAGTTTGTTGAAAAGATCCCCAAAGAGGAATACGCAAAACTCAAAGATACGTTTACCGCAAAAGAATTCAACGGCAGAGAGATCGCAAAGATCGCAAAAAGAGCCGGCATGAATTATATCACACTTACAACACGTCACCATGAAGGCTTTTCGCTTTACGATACACGCGGACTTAACGACTACGATGCTCCGCACTCCCCCGCAGGCAGAGACCTTATAAAAGATTTTGTTGAAGGCTGTCGTGCAGAGGGTATCCTTCCGATGTTCTACCACACGACTCTTGACTGGTATAACGATGATTTTGACGGCAATTTCAAGGAATATCTCAAATATCTTCGTCGCTCCGTTGAGATTCTCTGTACAGAATACGGCGAGATCGGCGGTCTCTGGTTTGACGGAAACTGGTCGAAACCGAACGACGACTGGGAAGAAGATGAGCTTTACAGCCTTATCAGAAGAAACCAGCCCGATGCGATGATCATAAATAACACAGGTCTCGATGCACGAGGATTTGTCGGCAACTCTTACCTTGACAGCGTAACCTTCGAGCAGGGCCGTCCCACTCCTATGAACAGAGAAGGTATGCCCAAATATCTCGCCGCAGAAATGTGCCAGACGATCAACGGTCATTGGGGCATCGGCACTATCGACTTCAATTATCAGTCTCTTCCCGAACTTATCGAAAACCTCTGCGCTTGCAGAAAAGTCGGCGCAAACTATCTTCTCAACGTCGGTCCGACCGCAGAGGGTAAGATCCTTCCCCTTCAGGCAGAACTTCTTGCGGCTGTCGGCGACTGGATCAGAGCTACCGGCGATGCGATCTACAACGGCAAACCCTGCGATATCAAGGCATCTGGCAAGGACTTTGTTCTTTTCGACGGCGAAAGATACTGGTTCTACATTCACGACCTTACGATCAAAGCACAGGACAACGTTGTAAAAGGCGTTACAGGCGTCGGCGCAAGATCATTTACGGATGCGAAAGTTCCG
>SVMP01000036.1 GCA_015067385.1 Oscillospiraceae bacterium
TGGTGGGCAAAGCCAGTGACCAGGGCGAGCTGGAGCCTTTGGAAAAAAGCCGCGGTGAACAAAACGCCATCGCTGCACTTTTGCATTACATGAAAGAGGCCGGCATGCGCGGCGGCAAGGTACGCATTGGCCATTGCTGCAACGAAAATGCTGCCGTAACCCTAAAAAACCGCATTTTAAAAGAGTTTTCCCAGGCAAATGTGGAGCTTTACCCCACAGGGGGACTTTGCAGCTTTTACGCCGAAAAAGGCGGCCTGCTGGTTGGCTTTGAAACCCAACCTGTTTAATTGAACATTAAAAACGGCACGGAAAGATCCGTGCCGTTTTTTTATTCATTTTTACTTGCCGCAGTTATGGCTGTGGCAGGTATGTCCTTCTTCGTGGTAATGTCCTTCACCGTGATGATCACATTTCGCATTCGGATCAAATTCAAGCTCACCCTTGATAAAGCATTCCACTGCTTTGTCAGCTTCGCCCTTAACGCCGCCGAAAAGCTTGATGTTAGCTTCTTTAAGTGCCATCTGTGCTCCACCGCCGATGCCTCCGCAGATAAGAACCTCTACACCGAGAGCTGCAAGCAGTCCCGCAAGAGCGCCGTGACCGCTGCCGTTTGTATCGATTACACCTGATGTGACGATCTTTCCGTCTTCTACATCATAGATCTTAAACTGTTCTGTGTGGCCGAAATGCTGAAAAATCTGACCGGCATTATATGTTACTGCAATTTTCATTATATATTATCTCCTTATTTGATTTCTGATTTTAAAATATCATCGCGTCTTTTGATAAGATCATCTGAGCGAATTGCATTTTCAAAGTTTTCGATGCCTATGCGATCGATCGCAGCACCGAGTCTTTCTTTCGCAAAACCGTTTTCTTTATACCAAAGCATAACTTTTTCGATTATTTCGGGGATTTGTTCAACAGAATATACATTGCTCAACAATGTACCCATTCTCTGCTTTTTACCCCATGTTCCGCCTACATATACTCTGCACGCAGAAATTGCTTCTTTGGGTACTGCGCCAAAAGGACATTTGCCTACGCAAACACCGCATTTTGTACATTTGCTTGCATCAACAAAGGCTTTGCCGTCAACCATTGAAACTGCTTTTGACGGACAGTTTTCCGCTACGTTACATGTTTTACAGCCTTTGCATTTTTCTTTGTCAAACTCAAAAACTTTGCAGCCCTCTACACCTACATCGTTCAGGCTGGGTTTCATACAGCTGTTTGGACATCCGCCTACACCGATCTTGAATTTATGAGGTAATTTTACATCTTTCATGCCAATGTAAAACTTTTCGTGAATCGTTTTTGCGAGTTCCTGCGTATCTATGTTTCCGTAAACACAGGTCGTACCCTTGCAGGCGGTTATCGGACGAATTTTTGCACCCGTTCCGCCGAAATAAAGGCTATGTTCAGCCATAAATTTTTCTGCTTCGGGAATTTTTTCAAAGGGTATCCCTTGGATTTCGGCAGAAAGTCGGCTTGTAAAAATAACTTTGCCGTTGCCGAATCTCTCTGCACATTCTGCAACCGCAGCGAGATCTTTTGCACTGAAAAGACCGCCTATGGAAACAAGTCTTCCTGAAAAATTATCAGTACCTCTGTTTCGTAAAAAACCTCGTCCTTTAACGAGGGTCACTTCTTCTTTTGAAATGCTCATTTTTTTAACTCCATTTATTTAAAATGATTTTTTACATTTTCTTTTGCAACAGCACTTGCTGTCTTCTCCGTCGCAAAGAACATAATCGCCGCCTTCGATGCGGATGTTTTTGCCTAAAACAAGTGCGGTCGCAATTTTTTGACGAGCATCATTGTAAATTTGTTGCGCTGTCGTCCTTGCTATCTGCATATACTCCGCACAGTCTTCTCTTGACAGACCTTCTTTGTCTATAAGTCTGATCGTTTCAAATTCATCGACTGTTATGATTATAGTTTCTTCGCTGCCGCAAACCGGAACAAATTCGTTTGTTTTCGGCAGTTTACATACACGTCTGCATTTTCTCGGTCTTGGCATAATTATCTCCAATCGGGGATTTCTGTCATATGACGATAATATTATATCATAGTTTCGGTCATATGTCAATAATTAAATTTTAAAAAGTACTTGACAAATAATACTATGTGTAGTATAGTATTATGCGAAGGAGGGTATTTATGGATATACAAATAAAACGCGGAATACTTGAAGTTTGCGTTCTTGCGGCAATTAAAGAAAATGATTCTTATGGATATAAAATAATCAAGGATATAAAGCCTTATGTTGATATTTCCGAATCAACGTTATACCCGATACTTCGAAGGCTTGAATCTACGAATATGCTTTCTGTTCGAAACGTAGAACACAACGGCAGGCTTCGAAAATATTATCATATAACAGATTTGGGGCTGGAAAGAATAACGGAGTTCAAAAAAGAATGGGAAGAACTTCAGTCGATTTACAATTTTATAAATAAAGCAGGTGATTCAAATGACAAAGAGTGAGTTCCTTATCATACTTCGAAAAAAATTAATTTCTATACCTGAACAGGATAGGCGTAAAACAATACAGTATTATTCGGAAATGATAGACGACCGAATTGAAGAAGGGTTTTCCGAAGAAGACGCTGTCGAACAAATAGGCTTGGTTTATGAATTAGCTTCTCAGATAATGTCTGATTACAAAGAGCAATCATCCGACGGTCGATCTGATCCAAATTCCACGCAACAAAAAAAATCCGTTAATCCTGTTGTTGTAATATTATTGATTTTGGGCTTTCCGTTATGGTTTTCTCTTCTTTTGACAGCTTTTGCGGTCTTGGTCTCACTTTTTATAACTCTGTGGTCTGTTATAATAGCTTTTTGGTCAGTCTTTGTTTCATTTATAGCTTGTGCATTCAGCGGCGTTATTGTCGGTGTTGTTTTTAATATACTCGGAAATGTTTTTCCCGGTACTGCTATGATCGGTGCCGCATTGATCTTGGCGGGATTATCCGTTTTTTCTTTTTACGGATGCAAAGCACTTACAAAGGGTGCCGCTTTTCTTACAAAACAAATCGCTGTTCTTATAAAAAAAGTATTCTTAAAAAGGAGGCCTTCTGATGCGTAGGATGACAGTAATCTGGCTTATTGTTGCCGCCTGTCTTGTAATTATCGGATCAATCGTTTTAGGGGTTGTAATGATGTTTTTAAAATGGGATTTTACAAAATTAAGCACGGTTGAATATGAAACAAATACTTATGAAATTACCGAAGATTTTAATGATATTTTTATTGATACAAATACAGCCGAGATAGAATTCATATTGTCTGAAAACGAGAATTGTAAAGTTGTTTGCTACGAAGAAACAAAGGCGAAACATTCAGTTTCCGTCGAAAACAATGTTTTATCGATCAATGTTGTTCAAACAAAAAAATGGTATGATTATATCGGAATCTTTAACGGGACACCCAAAATAACCTTATATCTTTCTAAAAAAGCCTACAACATCCTTTCAATTAAAGATGATACCGGTTCGATATCCGTTCCGAAAGATTTTAAATTTGAATCTATTGAGATTTCAACAAGTACGGGATACGTACAAAATTATGCATCTTCTTCCGGGAAAATTAAAATTAAAACATCTACCGGTTCAATTAACATCCGCGATATAACCGCTGTTTCGTTGGATCTCTTGGTTTCAACAGGTAAGATCTCGGTTGCTTCTGTTTCTTGTGCGGAAGATATTTCTATGAAAGTCGGTACGGGAAGAACTGAATTGTCGGATGTTAAATGCAAAAATCTTACTTCAAAAGGTGATACCGGTAAGATATTCCTTGATGATGTTATTGCCTCAGATAAGATCTATGTTGAGAGAAGCACCGGAGACGTTTCTTTTAACAGATGCGATGCCGCGGAGATATTTGTTGAAACGGATACCGGCGATATTAACGGTTCATTTCTTTCAAATAAGGTTTTTATAACTGAAACGGATACAGGCAGCATAAATGTCCCTGCAACAACCGACGGGGGTAAATGTGAAATATCAACAGATACCGGTGATATTAAAATAACAATTGAAGAATAAAAATAAACGGTATAGCTTAATTTTTGCTATACCGTTTTGCTTTTCAGTTTTAACGTTCTTCTCTGAAATAAGGAAGACCAAGCGCTGCAGGGGGTTGAGATTCTTTCTTTTTTCGTATACTTACCGCAATGAGCACCGCTATTGTAACAAGATAGGGGAGCATCTGATAAAGACTTGTGGTTCTTTCTGCGTTTGTGATACCGAAAAGTGTCGGCATAAAGTTATAGAACCAATAAAGCAGACCGAAAAGATATGCGCCCCAAATAACGTTAAGAGGTTTCCATGTTGTAAATATAACAAGCGCTACTGCAAGCCAACCGAGTGCTTCGATCTGACCGGTCGTTGCCCAAATTCCGTTATTATAATCGAGAACGTAATAAAGTCCGCCTATACCGGAAATTCCTGCGCCTATTGTTGTTGCAAGATATTTGTATTTCGTTACATTGATTCCCGCCGCATCCGCTGTCGCAGGGTTTTCACCTACAGCTCTGAGATTTAGTCCTGCTCGAGTTTTGTTGAGGAATATATGTAAGATGATCGCAAGGATAATTGCCCCGTAAACAAGAAAACCGTAAGAAAAGAGAACATTGCCTATTATAGGAATATTACTGAGAAACGGTATCTTTGCTTGAAAGGCACTGTTTGAAACAGGTGCTGCGGTGTAAACTTCACCTTCAAGCATATATGCACCAAAAAAGTTGGCGACACCCATACCGAATGTAGTAAGAGCAAGACCTGTTACGTTCTGATTTGCGCGCAAGGTCGTGGTGAGAAAACAGTATATGAGTCCTCCTATAGCCGCTGCCGCAAATGCAGCAATAAGAGCAAGGAGAATGCATATCAAACGTGATGGGTTTTCAACTGAAGTTTCGTAACCGTAAGCCGACGCAAATCCTGCAAATGCACCGAGGTACATTATGCCGGGAACACCAAGGTTAAGATTTCCTGCTTTTTCGGAGATTATTTCTCCCATTGAACCGAACATGATTATCGTTCCGAACTGAACGGCTCTGAATATCCAAGCAATAATTGTCTCAGTCATTTACACGTACCTCCTTTTGTGCATTGGGAGAATGTTTAAAGATCAGTTTGTATCTGATAAAGAATTCACTGCCCAAAATACAGAAAAGAATAATGCCGGAAATAATATCTGCGATATAATCGTTCAAATGGTATATTGACGCAATTTGAATGGCACCTTTTTCAAGAAAAATAAGAAGAAAGGCGATAAGAAGCATATAAAATGTGTTAAATTTGGAAAGCCATGCAACGATAATTGCCGTAAAGCCGTTTCCGCCTGCAGTGTTAGTTGCGATCGTGTGTTTGTTACCTGCAACAAGTATGAATCCGCAAAGACCGCATATTGCACCGGAAATAAGCATTGTTCTGATCGTAACTTTTTTTACATCGATACCTGCGTATCTTGCCGTATTTTCGGATTCACCGACAACGGATATCTCATAACCGTGTTTTGTATATTTGAGATAGATATACATCAAAACAGTAAGTATTGCTACAATGATTATATTAAGTGTAAAATCGTATCCGCCTATTCTCGGGAACCAACCTGCTTTTGTTGCCATATTTATCGTTCCGAGTGAGGATGCCTGTCCTCTGAGGATATTTGTTGAATATGCAACGAGCTGAATTGCAACGTAATTCATCATCAAAGTGAAAAGCGTCTCATTTGTGTTCCAGTTTGCCTTAAAAAAAGCAGGAATAAAGCCCCATATTGCACCGGCTGCAATACTTGTTAAAAACATTACGATAAAGAGAACGGGGGTAGGAAGGTTGCCGCCCAAATAGATCATGCAGAGAGCTGTAGCAAGACCACCCATTAAAACCTGACCCTCTGCGCCGATATTCCAAAATCGCATTTTGAATGCAGGTGCTAACGCAAGACCTATACATAAAAGCGCAACCATATCTCTCATTGCCCATGCGAATCGGAGAGATGTTTCAAATGTTCCTCTGAATATCTGAATGTAAACATCGATTGGATTGAGTCCTGTAACAAACAGAATAAATACAGCGTCGATAATAAGAGCCAAAACTACCGAAGCTATTCTTATGCATACCTTCTTTGCGAAGCTTATATTGTCTCTGTTTGCGATTCGTATAAAAGGTTCGTGCATTTTTTGTTCGTTTGCCATCTTATTTCACATTCCTTTCTTTGTTTGATTTCGTCATGAGCAGACCTATCTGTTCTTTTGTCGAGCCGGGTCCGTTAACTATGCCTGTCATTTCACCGCCGCAAAGAACCAGTATTCTGTCGCAAATCGCTGTGAGAACGTCAAGGTCTTCGCCGACATAAATAACAGCAACACCTTTCTTTTTTTGTTCTTCAAGAAGGTTATATATCATATATGATGTATGGATATCAAGTCCTCGAACCGCATATGCCGTCATAAGAACTGTTGGATTTGCGGCAATTTCACGTCCGACAAGTATTTTTTGTACATTGCCGCCGGAAAGTCTGCTTACGGGAGTGTTTACCGAGGGAGTAACAACACCGAGAGAATCTTTTATTTTCTCTGCAAGCTGTTTCGGATCGTTTCTCTCTGTAAAGAAAGATTTTCCCTTTTCATAGCTCTTAAGCATCATATTTCCTGTCATGCCCATCGAACCGACAAGCCCCATACCAAGTCTGTCTTCGGGAACAAAAGAAAGAGCAACGCCGAGATTCTTGATCTTTTTAGGTGAAAGTCCGATAAGTTGACGCGGAGATTCTTCTTCGGGTGCAAAATACTCAACGCTTGAGCCTTCGCATGTAAGTTGTAATCCTGCGATCGATTCCAGAAGTTCTTTTTGTCCGCATCCGGAAATACCTGCAATACCGAGTATTTCTCCTCCGTATGCATCAAAAGAAATATCCTTGAGCACTTTCACACCGTCTTTATTAACAACATTGAGATTTTTGATCTCAAGTCTTTTGACTCTGTTTTTAGGCTCGGAGCGTGATAGGTCGAGTGAAACTTTTTGTCCGACCATCATTTCTGTTAGAGACAGCTCTGTTGCATCCTTTGTTTCAACAGTTCCGACGTATTCGCCTCTTCGGAGTATGGAAACTCTGTCGGAAACATCAAGAACTTCGTGAAGCTTATGTGTTATAATAACTATAGCTTTTCCGTCCTTTTTCATTTCTCTCATAACAGTAAAAAGCTTTTGCGTTTCTTGTGGCGTAAGAACAGCTGTCGGTTCGTCCAGAATAAGAATATCGGCGCCTCTGTACAGAACTTTAACAATTTCAAGCGTCTGTTTTTCTGCAACAGTCATTTCATAAACTTTCTGATCAGGTTCTATATTGAATCCGTATTTTTCACATATTGCCCTTACTTTGTCATGAACAGCTTTCATATTGAATTTACCGGGTTCATGTAATCCGAGAACAATATTTTCGGCAGCCGTAAAAACATCAACAAGTTTAAAATGTTGATGTATCATACCGATACCGAGGTCAAAAGCTTCTCCGGGAGTTCTTATGGCAACTTCTTTTCCGTTAACATATATTTGACCTTCATCCTGATAATAAATACCGGAAAGAATATTCATAAGAGTTGTTTTACCGCTTCCGTTTTCGCCAAGTAAAGAAAGTATCTCGCCCCTGCGGATACTCATGCTTATATCTTTATTGGCTACGACCGAACCGAATTTTTTTGTTATGTTTACAAGTCGAATAGCATCTTCCATGATTTTAACTGTCACTTTCGATTGGTAAAAGTGTCCTTTCTTGTAAAATATACATATCTGACCCATGCTGCATGTAAAAATAAATTATTCGAGACAAAAAATATAAAATGTTTTTTCTCTCCAATCATTTATTCAAAACAGAGGGAGGTCTGTTAAATAGACTTCCCTCTGAATATTGATTTGCGAAAAGAATTAGTTTTCAATGATACCGTCTATACGGATGGAGAAGTAGGGGGCGCTTCTGTGTGTAGATTCTGCAAAAGCACCGTCAACGATACATTCAACAAGTTCACCCTGATAAATGGGGGTCATAGTAGACCAGTCCATGAAAGATGTGTCTACAAGACAGCTTGTAACGTGTCCTGCTTCATCGGTGGTAACAGTACATGTAAACTGATCTGCTGAAACGGTAAATGTATCAGTGTCGAATACTTTAATAGTTCCGTTTTTGATACCGGCTTCAACTTCAGCTACTTTTTCTGCAGTACCTGCTGCACAGGATTTTCCGAGCGGAGTGATCTTAACGCCATCGTTTGCATAGCCTACGCTGTAGTCTGCGGGCATATCTTCGCCGTTCATTACAGAGCTGATGAGTTTCTTATAGTATACAGACCAGTTGTTTGTTGCGGAAGTGAGAGCTGCATTCGGAGCGGTATCGATCATATCGATGTTGTAACCTACAGAGTAGCAGATCGTTCCGTTATTAAGAAGCTTTTCGGTAGCAGAAGGAGCACCTGTGGAGTCAGCGTGCTGGCAGATGATAACTGCACCGTCTGCAATAAGCGCTTCTGCAGCAGCAGCTTCTTTGTCAATATCGAACCAAGATTCGGTATAGTTAACATTCATTATAACGTTTTCAACGATGGATTTAACACCGAGGTAGAATGCTGTGTAACCGGAAACAACTTCGGAATAGTCGAAAGCACCTACATAGCCGATCTTAACATTACCGTTTTCGTCGAAAGATTTGGGCTGAGTTTCTGCGGTAAGAGTTCCGTTGTCAAGAAGTTCTTTAAGTTTCATACCTGCAACAACACCGGAAACGTAACGGGATTCATATGTACCCATGAAACCGTTTACAAAGTTGTCGAGGCCGGTAAGAGCTGCAAAGTCACCGGTCATTGCTGCAAAAGTAATTTCCGGGAACTGTTCTGCGGCCTGAACCATGAAGGTCTGATGACCGTAGCTGTTTGAGATGATAAGTGTACAACCCTGACCTACGAGGTCGGTTGCTGCATCAAGACAGTCAGAGCTTTCGAGTGTTTTGTATTTCCAAACAATATTGTTTTCGGAAACACCGAGTTCGTTGGCAGCTGCTTTGATGCCGTCGATGTGAGCTTTAGAATAACCTTCGGTCTCGTCGCCGATAAGGATTACGCCGATCTTGATTCCGTCTTCGTTTTCGCCGGAACAAGAGGTAAGCATTGCCATAACGGAGAAGACCATTGCCATAGCCATGATTATGGCAGTGAGTTTTCTGAACATTTGTTTGTTCCTCCTGATTTTTCTTTTTTTATTTCAAAACGCTTATATTGCGTTTATGAACATTGATTAGTTTTCAAAAACAATACCGTTTTCATCCATAGATGAGATTTTTGCAAGGGATTCTACTCTTATACCCATATCTCTTACAATTTTTCCGCCGTCCTGATATGCTTTTTCAATAACGATACCTGCTCCGGCAACGGATGCTCCCGCATCTTTAACAAGAGATAAAAGCGCTGTGAGAGCACTTCCCTTTGCCAAAAAGTCATCAATAATAAGTACATTATCTTCCTTGGACAAAAATTCCTTAGAAAGACGTATCATATATGAACGTTCGTGGGTATAGCTGTATACTTCCGCTGTGTAAACATCACCCGAAATATTGTTCGTGGGAGTTTTTTTTGCAAAAACAACAGGTACACCGAAATGAATTGCCGCAAGGCATGCGATTCCTATACCGGAAGCTTCTATAGTAAGTATTTTGGTGACTTTCTCATCTTTGAATAGTTTGTAAAACTCTTTGCCGATCTCGTTCATAAACGGAACATCTATCTGATGATTTACAAAGCTGTCAACTTTTAAAACATTACCTGCGCCGATCTTGCCGTCGCGAAGAATTCTGTCTTCAAGCAATTTCATATTTGTTACCTCACATTAATTTGTAATTACAAAAAACACAAGATTATTATACACAATTTTTCGACAAAAAGCAACCAACTTTACTATAAAATAAAATAGTCAATATTATGGCGTAAGTATGACATGCTTGTGGTCGCATGATTAAGAGTTGAAAGAAGTAACATTTACGTGAAAATTTTTCGAAAGCGGTTGCATTTTAAAATCGTTCATGATATAATAATCGGGAATAATACTGTTTATTAAAATATCCGGTATTGTTTGTAATTTAGCTCAGGCTGATCTTTTTCGGCCGTTTTCGGAATTATAACTTTGAAAATCAATAATTTTTTTCTGTTAAATGGAGGAAAAATAATATGGCAAAAAACAGATATGTTGGCGATTATCCTGTAATCGGTATTCGTCCTATTGTTGACGGTCGCCGCGGTCCCATGATGCTTAGAGAAAGTCTCGAACCGCTTGTATGGGCTATGGCAGAAGCCGCAAAAAAACTTTTTGAAGAAAATCTTTTCTATTCAAACGGTGAACCCGTAAAAGTAGTTATGGCGGATACCTGTATCGGTCGTGTTCCCGAAGCTGCTGCATGTGCAGATAAATTCAAAAAAGAAGGCGTTTCCATAACTCTTTCCGTTACTCCTTGTTGGTGCTACGGCTCCGAAACAATGGATATGGATCCTCATACCATCAAAGGCGTTTGGGGCTTTAACGGTACAGAACGTCCCGGTGCTGTTTATCTTGCAGCTGTTCTTGCAGGTCATGCGCAGAAAGGTCTTCCCGCTTTCGGTATTTACGGACATGAAGTTCAGGACCGTGACCAGGTAAGCGAAATTCCCGAAGATGTAAAAGAAAAACTTCTCCGCTTCGGTCGTGCTGCTGTTGCAGTTGCTACAATGAGAGGTAAGTCCTACCTCCAGATCGGCTCTCAGTGTATGGGTATTGCCGGTTCTATCATGGATCAGGCTATGCTTGAAAATTATTTCGGCATGCGTGTTGAATCCGTTGACGAAGTTGAGATCCTTCGCCGTATGGAAGAAGGTATCTATAATGAGGAAGATTTCCAGAAAGCTCTTGCATGGACAAAAGAACATTGCAAAGAGGGCAGAGATGATAACCCCGAATCTGTTGACTTCCTCGGAGAAAATCGTAAGATCAAATTTACCAAAGAAGAAAAAGAAAAACAGTGGGAATTTACTGTTAAGATGTATTGCATCATAAAAGATCTTATGGCAGGCAATCCCAATCTTCCCGATCAGTTCGAAGAAGAAAAAGTCGGTCACAACGCTATCGCAGGTGGTTTCCAGGGACAGCGTCAGTGGACAGACCATTGGCCCAACTGTGACTACCCCGAAGCTCTTCTCAGTTCTACTTTTGACTATGAAGGCGCTCGCGAACCGTTTACTCTCGCTACAGAAAACGATATCCTTAACGGTATGGGTATGCTTATGATGCGTTTGCTTACTCATCGCGCTCAGATCTTCGCTGACGTTCGTACTTACTGGTCCGGCGAAGCTACCGAACGTGTTACCGGTTATAAACTCGAAGGCAAAGCAGCTGAATCCAACGGTATTATCCATCTTCTTAACTCCGGTGCTGCTTGTCTTGACGCTTCCGGCGTTTGTACAGACGAAAACGGCAACGCAACCATGAAAAAATGGTGGGAAGTTACCGACGAAGATATCAAGAAGATGACTGATGCTACCGTTTGGTGCGAAGCAGGCTTTGATAACTTCAGAGGCGGCGGATTCTCCAGCCACTTTAACACTTTTGCTGAAATGCCTTGTACAATGATCCGTCTTAACCTCGTTAAGGGTCTCGGTCCCGTTCTTCAGATCGCTGAAGGTTGGACTGTAAATCTTCCCGAAAAGGTTAACGACATTCTTATGGAACGTACCAACCCCACATGGCCCTGCACTTGGTTCGCTCCTCGTTGCGACGGTAAGGAAGGCTCTCCCTTCAAGACCGCATACGAAGTTATGATGAACTGGGGCGCTAACCACGGCGCTATCTCTTACGGTCATATCGGCGCAGACCTCATCACCATGTGCTCTATGCTCCGTATCCCTGTTTGTATGCATAACGTTCCCGAAGATCAGATCTATCGTCCTGCTGCATGGAATGCATTCGGTATGGATAAAGAAGGTCAGGACTACAGAGCTTGCGCTACTTACGGTCCCCTTTATAAATAATTTGTTTTTAACATTCAAAGACGGAACTCTTTACGGGTTCCGTCTTTTTACGTTTATATCGGTATTTGCTTGACAGCCCCCGATTTTTTTGTTATAATTTGAATATAATCTGTTTGTTCTTTTGATTTTTATCAACTGTGCGAAAGGAGAGATCTATCAATGAAGAAATTTTTTATTTTTACTGTATTTTTAATTTGTATCTTTCTCTCTTCCTGTGGTAACGGTAAATTAGGACCTACCGATATGGAGATCGCGAAATATCTTTCCAAAATTGACGGACTTTCGGAAATCGGAACCGAAGATTACGATATTCCTTTTGATCTTGATATAGATGATTGGGTATTGTGCATTTCTCCGAGCTATTCTATCCATACCGTTGAAAGTAAATTAAATGATGTCAACATGGTGTATTATAGTGTGGATTTAAATGGTTTGATACGCATACGGTATCCTTCCGGAGATCAATTTCTATATGATCGTTATCTGGACCGACTCCGTACACCCAAAAAAACCGCTGAATATTTAACAGATTCGACGGAGCTCCCGTATTTTTTTCAGGAGATAAACTTAATGAATTGTTCTCCGGAATGGCATGAGTGGTTGGATTATAATATACCTGAATTTGTTGGTTCTTACGAGGAACATGGCCTTTTAAATATCTATTGGTATGACCCTGTTGATCAAAAATATGAAAAAGGAATATATATCCGGGAAGTCGAAAATACGACAGAGCTTTATGTTGTATTTCATGAAATATCTTTGTTTTACGGCACAGACCATATCGCACCGTATCTTCTTTCCGAAGAAATGTTTGAAAAGATGAAGACCGAATTCGGTGATTCATTCAATGCTGACGGTTATATCAAAGGCACAGTGTCCGAGTTCTCAAATTGGTTTATGGGCGAATATCTTAAAGAACCGCCGACTGTTTTTGCAAATATCAAAGAAGATGTTTATTTCCCTGCATACGGAGGCAGCCTTAATTACAGTATCGATGATGCCGACGAGATCGTCCCTGAAATGATCGTCGATCTCGAAAAATTAGGGGTCGATTTTGATGCGATAACATCCTGCATAATAAAAATTACCATTCCTTATAATTCAAAACTCGAGGATATTTCTTGGGAACTTATAGGTTGATTGTCGTATTGTATATATTTAAGGAGATTTACCGATGAAAAAAATAGTTTTGTTTGTTGGTTTGTTATTTTTTAGTCTTTCTTTTATGTCATGTGATAAATCTGAACCTAATTCTAAAGATTATACATATATGCAGGCTGCCGAATATCTTTCTTCTTTAGATGGACTGTTCCAACTTGGTTTCGATTATTATCGTCAACCCGATCCTCGTTCCACGGAACCTTATTTTACCGGTTGGTACAGCATTCCAGTCAAAGATAATACTGTCTATATAAACAAATTCGGTATATATAAGAAACCCTTGGATTATTATGGCTCATCGACATCTATGTATCTTGAGCATATTCGTTTTGAGGATTTGTTATGCGTTAAACATCCCGAATATTTTCATCAGATTTCTGTTTTCGAGCAATATCCGAAAAATGAGAATGTTATGTATTTGGGGCTAAGACACGATAATTTAGGCTATCTGTTTGAAGAATATAATGTAAAAACTTCCCCTCATTGGACTGAATGGGTTGATTATGATATTCGTTATCAACGAAGAAATCGTAACTGCGAACAAGGGCGCGGATGCAGTTTTTGGTATAATCCGATGACGGAAAAGCTCGAAGAATGTATTTATCTTCGTGAACTTGACGGCAAGACGGAGATATACGTTATTTTTCAGCAAATGTCGTTATTCTATGACTGGGCAACGAACATGTGGTATTCCCCATTTTTCATGTCCGAAGAACTTTTTGAAAAGATAGAAAACGAACTAGGTGATAGCTTTAACGAAGAAAACTATAAAAAGGGTTCTGTTTTGGAATTTTATAATTGGTACTCAGGCGAATATTCTGAAAAGGTTTCCGACATTTTCAAAAAGGTCAGGAAAGACGTATATTATCCGGAAACTTACGGACATAACTACCTTGCCGAATTATTGTCTGAACAAGGATATACCGTTCCAAAAATCTTCATCGAAGACATGATAAATTTAGGTGTTGATTACGATAATATAATGGTAAATATCATTAAAATTACTGTGCCGCACGACGGGACAATAAACGATATCATTTGGGATTTGATTGGTTAAAATAATAAAGTACGTTGCATTTTTTTGCAGCGTACTTTCTGTATATGCCGATAATTTATTTCTTCTTTTTATTTTTAACTTGATTTGTGCCTGCTTCGGAACCGGAAATATCCTTTGTTTTTTCTTCCAGAGTAGTTTCCCAAATAAAGTCACCGCTGCCTGTTGACTCCGTTGCTGAAACAACAGGAGTATTCATAAATATATTTTCAAGATGTTTTGTTGAGTTCGATTTTTTGTTCTTTTGCATAATTCGCTCCTTTTTTATTTATATTTTTATCATTGATCTTGATAGTATTCAGGAAAAGTTTATATTTCCTCTTGATTTTTTTTGTAATTTATGCTATTATAACAATAACGAATTAAAATCATCGGAGGGATTATATAAATGAAAATTATAGACAGACATTCATCGACATTCAGTATTGCTTTTGCTAAAAAAACGGAGTTTACCGAAAAAGCCGCATTGATCTTGCAGAATTATATTTTTCAGGTAACTGACTGCAAACTTCCGATTGACGAAAAAGTTTGCGGTAATTGTCTCAAGGATAAGATTGTTCTTGATATTGCACCTTTCGATTTTGTTGTCGACGGATGCGACGGTTTGGGCGAAGAAGGTTTTGTTATTGCCGAAAAAGAGGGGACAGTTTATCTTTTAGCCGCTTCAGGTCAAAGTCTTGTTTATGCTTGTTATGAATTCCTTGAACAGTTTTTCGGATGTCTTTGGCTTACTTCCGAGGAAGACTTTGTACCTCATAAATGTACAGTCGAAATCTCCGATTGCTTTTTTGATAAACAAACCCCATATATAAATTACCGCGAGGTCTATTATCGTGATGCGTGGGATGAAACGTATGCAGATAAACAGAAATTGAACGGTCAATTAACATTTGTTAAAGAAAAGAAGGTTGTTGAGGGGCACAAAAACTGGGGCTTTTGGTGCCATTCATTCAAAACACTTATTTCTCCCGAAGAATATTTTAAGTCAAACCCTGAATTTTTCTCCCTTGTTGACGGTGAACGTGTAAAAGACGGTCAGCTATGCTGTACAAACGATGAAATGATTGCAGAAGCGATCAAAAATCTTAAAAAGCATATGGATAAAAAACCCAATGCAAAATATTGGTCTGTTTCTCAAAACGATACAACAGGATTCTGTACCTGCGAAAAATGCCGTAAACTTGACGAAGAGGCAGGCTCTCAGATCGGTTCAATAATGTATTTTGTAAATAAGGTTGCCGAAGCATTCCCCGATAAGATTATTTCTACTCTTTCGTATTGGTACAGCAGAACTGCTCCTAAAAAAATCGAAATGAGAGATAATGTTCATATCATGCTTTGTAACATCGAATGC
>SVMP01000210.1 GCA_015067385.1 Oscillospiraceae bacterium
ACCCTGCGATATCAAGGCATCTGGCAAGGACTTTGTTCTTTTCGACGGCGAAAGATACTGGTTCTACATTCACGACCTTACGATCAAAGCACAGGACAACGTTGTAAAAGGCGTTACAGGCGTCGGTGCAAGATCATTTACGAATGCGAAAGTTCCGTTCAAATCCATCAAATGGGTAGATAACGGCGAGGAACTCAAATTTACGCAGAACACCGAAAACGGACTTCTTTGCGTTGACTGTACGGGCTACCCCTACGGCACGAACATGGTAGTAAGAGTTGCGGTTGCAGATGCGCTTTAATAAGATCTATCTGGAAATATCCAACTACTGCAATCTGAGCTGTGCTTTCTGTCCCGGAACGAAAAGAGAAAAAAGGCGACTGACGGTCGAAGAATTTACGGCTGTCGCAAAAAAGATACGTCCGTTCAGCAAATTTCTTTATTTTCACATCATGGGCGAGCCGCTTTGTCACCCCGATCTTGAAAAATTTCTCGAAATTGCAGGCGATGAGGGATTCAAAGTCATCATAACGACGAACGGAACGCTCCTTCCGAAGCTCGAAAAAACGCTTCTTTCCGCACCTGCGCTTCACAAAGTCAATATTTCGCTCCATGCTTTTGAGGCGAATGATCTTTCCGTTCCTTTTACGGAATACCTCGACGGTTGTTTTTCTTTCGGGAAAGAATCAAACGGGGAAAAGATCGTTTCATACAGACTCTGGAACGGCGGCGGTCAGAACGAAAAAAACGGAGATATTCTTGCAAGGGCGGAGCAGTTTTTTCCGAAACCGTGGGTCGAGGAGAGGACGGGTATCCGTATTGCAGATAAAACATATATTGAGCACGGCGATAAATTCGACTGGCCCGATCTTTCCGCTGACGAAGGGACGGAAAACGTTTTCTGCTACGGACTTCGCGATCAGATAGGCATACTTTGCGACGGAACGGTCGTGCCGTGTTGTCTCGATCACGAGGGAGATATTGCGCTCGGAAATATTCTTCACGAAGAAATGGAAGATATTTTAAACACACCGAGAGCAAAGGCTATATACGACGGTTTTTCGAACCGCAAAGCAGCAGAAGAACTTTGCCGCAAATGCGGCTATGCAAGACGGTTTAAATAAAAATAAAAGCTATTGCACCGAAAATGCGGGATGTTCTTATCGGAGAACTAAAATAAGGGTATGAATATAGCCCGATGCATTTGTCATACAAATGCGAAACTGTCGATAAAAACTGAAAGAGAGAGTAACACGGAAGAAATATTCCGCGAAGCTCTCTCTTTTCTGCTTTAAACAAGTGATATTCTTTGCTTTCGCAAAGAGTGATATTGCCCTTGTGGGCAGTGATATTGTTCGGCTACGCCTCACAATGATATTCTATTCGCCCCGAAACTTGCGAAGCAAATACCACTCGGCTTAAGCCGAATATCACTGCATTTGCAACGGAACCGTTGCCGCAATATCACTCGCCGCCGGCGAATAGAACCGGCGTGATACTCCGTTAAGAGTATCACGCCAAGTGCAATAGCTTTTTTATTATGCCGATTTTTCTTTTTTGATCTTACGGGCAATGATCCACGGTAGATGCATTGCAGCAATAACGGCAGGAATAAGAATCGGATAACCGATGAGATGGTTACCGAACAGTTCCTTAAAGACGTAAAGCGGGTTCCCTTTTGATGCGGAGCGCAGAAACATGAAATTCGTATCCCATATGGAATTTGCAGCAAAAGCAACGCCTGCGAGAAGGAAAAGAACAGCAAGGCAAGCAGGTACATACTTCAATTTCGGTTTAATATCACTGCCGACAGTAAGCATCAGAGGATAAAGCGCCAAAAGCATATGTATGGTAAAGCTGTGAATATGCATAAAATTCTCAATGGGAAGCTTGGTCCATGTCGGGAAGATCAAAGGTAAAACAGAAGCAGGGAGACATATGGTATAAAGGAAATTACCGATCGCTTTCGATCTCGTTAAAGCATGAACAGCGATAACGAAAACATTTATACTGCAAAGCTGCAGCGGAAGATATTTCGGCGTAAAATTACCGTAAGCGACAAGACAAACAACTTTAAATATCTCGTCCGCAATAATAAGTGCCGAAACCGTATATCTCATTACGGCTCTGTTTTTTTCGGAAGCTTTTTTGTACAGCAGACTGACTGAGATCAGAATCAACGCACTGAATATCAGCCAGAATATGTGGCATGAATCAAAATGCGAAAAGCCCTTACCTTTCCCGATCGTTTCAACTGTTTCAAAAAAATATTCCATGGTAAGTTATTCTTTAATGAAATCGATTCTGCCTGTAAATATATAATTGGGATCCATATTTTCTTCGCAGGTTGCTTTTGCGACGCATTCCGGACAATATTCTTTATCTACAACGCTGACGCCTTCTGCCTTTATTACAACATTCGGCTTTGTTTCAAACATTTTTTCATTGTAATAAACAGAGAAAGATGACGCTGTTGCACTTTCGATAACGATCTCATTCTTTTCCTTGTTAAAGGAAGCAACAACTTCGCCTTCGGTAACGGACGGATCTGCGCCGAGCCAATAGAAATTGGTATGATTACGCATGGGAGCACGCTGAGCAAGATTCCATACAACTCTATCGGGATAAGGATTACGTACATGCTGTTTAAGGAAAGAAACGGCATGAGTATCTTTTTCGATATATTCACGGTTGCCTTCACGGAGCCATGCGGCATTGTCCTTTATAACTGCTCTCGGAGTAAATTCGGGGTCGTTATCTCTGAAGTTATGAGCTTTATCGAAATGAACGTTTGCCTCATGGATAAATCCGCCGTATTC
>SVMP01000037.1 GCA_015067385.1 Oscillospiraceae bacterium
CGCTTCCGTCGTAGGCCTCGGTGTTGGGCTTATCATCGGGCTTGCTACCGATTATTTTACGGACGATCGCCGCTCGCCTGTCCGCCGTGTCGCAAAGGCTTCGGCTTCAGGTCCTGCGTTTACGATCATGTCGGGGCTTTCTTACGGCTTTATCAGCGTACTTCCTGCGCTTATCGGCATCGGCGTTTCGGCTCTCGTTTCGTATAAGCTCTGCGAACCGCTTGGTGACGGCTATGCGATGTTCGGCATCTCGATGGCGGCGGTCGGTATGCTGTCTATCGTCGGAATTATCGTTTCAAACGACGCTTACGGCCCGATCGTTGACAATGCAAGAGGGCTTGCGGAAATGGGCGGCCTCGGCGATGATGTTATAGCCGTAACAGACGAACTCGACAGCGCAGGCAACACCGTAAAAGCAATAACAAAAGGCTTTGCGATCGGCGCCGCAGGCTTAACGGTCATCTCTCTTCTCGGCGCATTTATCAGCGAGGTCAACACTGCGGCGGCAGAGCTTGGCGTTATGGGCATTTCAGGCTTTGATATTACGGATCCCGTCGTGTTCTTCGGAATGCTCGTGGGTGCGGCGATTCCGCCTGTGTTCTCTGCGATGCTCATGCTCGGCGTTGACAAAAATGCACAGCGTATGGTTGCCGAAATTCACAGACAGTTCCGCTCGATCGCAGGGCTTAAAGAGGGCAGAGCGATGCCGGAATACGATAAATGTATCGATATTGCAACGTCCGGCGCTCTCCGTGAGCTTATTCCTGCAGGGCTTATAGCGATTTTTTCAACGCTTGCGGTCGGATTTATCGGCGGCGTTACTGCAATCGGCGGTTTTTTAACGGGAAACATCGTCAGCGGCCTCGTTTTTGCGATGTTTATGTCAAACTCGGGCGGACTTTGGGATAACTCGAAAAAATATATCGAATCGGGTGCGGAGGGCGGCAAGGGCTCGGCTGCTCATAAAAGTGCGGTCGTCGGCGATACGGTCGGCGATCCGTTCAAGGACACCGCAGGCCCCTCGATCAACACCCAGATCACCGTCGTTTCCCTCGTCGCTTCGCTTGTTTCTACTTTGTTTTTGACGTTTTCTATTTTTTAACAGTATAAATTCATCTTTGAATTTATACTATATCGCAAAAGGACTCACAAAGTCTTTATGGCTTTGTGAGTCCTTTATTTTTCAGCGATATATTTGCTTCGCAAATGCGATATATCCGATATTTCGGATGCGATATATTTTCATTGTGTGAAAATGCGATATATTTTCGCTGCGCTAAAATATGTTAAATTAAAATTCCAAAGTTTTAACTTCCATCGGTTTGAGTTCGACGTTTTGCCAGACGTTGTTCTCAAATCTGATGTCGGTTGACTGTGCGCCCGAATAGAGATTCATAACGAAAATGATGCCGTGACCGTCCTCTTTTCTGAAAAGAGAGGTGAAGATCTGGCGGTTTGAGTGTTCAACACACGGTTTTGCGCCGAGATGTTTAACGATCTGACGAACCATATCGACATGAGCATTCTGTTCAAGCTGATAGCTGAAGCCTGCGAAAACGACCTCGCCGTTGCCGACTTTTCTTGAAACGATCACGGGCTTTTCCGCTTCGCCTATAACCGTGTCTTTGTTTTCTTCGGGAACAGCCGCGCGTTTGTAACGTATGCTGTAAACTCTTTCGTCCATGAGGCTTACGGATGTTGAATGAATGCTTGTAAATGGCTCGGTCTTAATTCCGATGTAGTCACGTAAAAGAGTGCATGGCTCGTATTTTTCGTTTAACGACGGTATTATGGGCAGAATAAACAGCTTGCCGCCGTTTTCGAGGAATTTTATGATATTTTTCTGCGCTTTTTCCGAAAGAGCATCGGGAGCGCCGAGAATAAGGGGCTTGTCCGTTGAAGGAACGCAGGATGAAATATCGCAAAGCTCCGGCGCATATTCGGATGCGTAAAGGGTGTAGATCAAGCCGTGCTTCATAAAATCATACGCTTCGTTCTGACCGAATTCGCCGTTATATCCGAACTGATTTGCTCTTATCATTTCAAGCTCGTACGCAATACGCACGGAGCTTACCATTTCGGCGGACTGCAGCCAGCGGTGCTCATCGAGGAATTTGCCGAACTTCTGAGCCGCATAATATGTACGGTTTATCCTTCCGTCAGCGTGGATAAATGCGTCGTAGTCGTAAACGTCGGCAGTACTTCCCGTGTTTTTGAAGTTGATGCCGCCCGTGTAGATATAATAATTCAAGCCTTTAACGCCTACCGCAATATTCAGCATGTACCACGCAAGCAGGTCTTCGGGCAGGATCGGCGGGAAATTTGAAAGCGAGCCGCCGGGCATCTCCATAATTGTCGGAACCATGCCGAGATTTCTTATTGATTCAACGGAAAAGAGAAGATTTACGGCATACTGGGGCGTGGGGTTGTTGTATGTTGAATTCTGAGAAAGGCAATAGTAATGGTCCGTACCGAGAAGCATACCGCCGAATTTCTCGTATCTCGGCAACATCTTTTCGAAATAGCCGATCATATTGTGATTTGCGGCATTGTGGCAGATAAGGCTGTCAATGCCGTCCTCTCGAAGCCATGAAGAAAGGATCTCCATATATTCGCCGCAAAGCTCAAGATATAATTCAAACATATCTCGCGCGCTTTTCGATGCGTAAATATCCGATGAATTTCTTCCGATCGGGTACGCTTCTTTTAACGTCTGCCAGCTTACGTTATATTCCTCGTTGATCTTTTCGAGGCTTCCGTAACGTTCAAGCAAAAATCTTGCATATCTTCCGTCTTCTTTCCCGAAGCCGTAAGTTTCGGGGTTGTAGTCGATCGAGCCTGCCCAGATGTGTGTTCCCGTAAGCTCGTTATCGACCTGCACCATGCAGATCGGGCCGCCGTTCGACGCAAGGTACGGTCTTACGACATCCGCAAAAGCTTTGTAGTACGGACGTGCTTTTTCAAGAAAAGTCGGGTGCATATACGATGCGGAGTTAAGGCACGAGCCGTCGATCCTGCGAGCGAATACTTCGGGGTAGTTATCGAATAACCATTCGGGAATACCGCCGTTGACAAGCTCGGAATAAACATACGGACCGGGACGGACGATAACTGCAAGGTCAAGCTTTTGGCAAAGCTCCAGAAATGCCGCAAGGTCACGCTGCGGACAGTCGCCGAATTGAATATCGCCCTCTGTTTCTTCGTGGACGATCCACGGAACGTACGTTGCAACACAGTTTCCGTACATTTCCTTTAACTGAATGAGTCTCGTTTCCCAGTCTTCGTGCGGAACACGGAAATAGTGAAATTCGCCCGAAACAAGAAAACGCTCTTCACCGTTAAATAAATATTTATTATCTTTAATTTCAACTTTCATGAAAAATACCTCTTATTCAACGTTGTTTTGTCTCTGCTTGAATTCTGAAATAAGCAGATCGACCATTCTTCCGTAGCTCTTTACGCCGTCCTGCTGATCGTTCGCTTTGAGGTAAATATCGTTTACCTTGTCGGATAGCTCGGCAACGGGGCCGTCGTATTTTTTCCAGTAATCGTTTTTCTCATTTATATCTTGTTTAACATCTTCCCGAAGTCCGCTGATTATTTTGTAACACAGCTCCGAATCCTCTCTGTAAAGCGCAGAAGAGGTGTGCGAGTAAGCAAGCATCAAGCCCGAGTAGACAAATTCGGGATCTCCGCTTTCGATACAAGCCATGTACGCTATGAAATTCGCTTCGTCCTCTCTCATGTGTCCCCGAAGATGCGCAAGCTCGTGGCACATTGTTGCGGGGATCGAGACCTTCGGGATAGTGTCGTTTACGTTAGCCTCGTAAGTAAACGGAAAAAAGAAGCCTGTTATTTGGCTCATGGACATGAATCCGAAAAACGAAACGGGCTTCGGTCCGCTGTATTCGCCCGAAAGGGACGGATATTTTTCGGAGAGAGCTGCCATGTATTCCGCCGAAAGCTTTGAGTTTTCATCAAAGCTTCCGTATTTGCCGTCAAAGCCTTCTTTTGCCGTGTTGAGCCTTGAAACAATGTCTTCAAGCAGCTCGGCAAGCTCTTCGGTTGACGATTTTTCAACCGCAATATTCTCTGTTTCCGCAAAAGACGGGCGGTAATAGTTGATGCCGCACGTAACGCTGAAAACAAAAATGATAAACGACGCTATGCACGCAAGATTTACGATGTAAGAAACGAGTTTTTTTATCTTACCGTCCGTAAAAATGATGCCCAAAACTGTCGTTAATGTGTAAAAAACAAGGATAAAGGCTAAGGCAAGAAGAATTATCTGTGCTACCGAAACATCTGTCATGGAAAAAAGATGGTTCATCGTTCCCGAAACAACAGGGTAGATGTCCGATGCGTACATCTCGCAGAATTCGGGGTCTGTTTTCGCTTTCCCTATGATAAAGAGTGCGATCGGAAGCAGAATAAGTATCCAAAGACGTTTTAAACTGAATGTTTTTTCTCTTTCTTTCATTTCTTTCCGAACTTCTTTCGTTGTGTGTTATATGCAAACACCATCTGAAGACTTTCGGGAGCAAGCTTCGCAAGGACCCTGCCTGCTTTCATCGAAAAACCGGGCACGATAACTTTCTGCTTTGCAAACATTTTTTTGATCGCATATTCCGCAACGTATTCGCTGGAAAGAGACGGTATGCTGAATCTGACGTTCGCAACCTCGTCAAAATTCGTTCTTATGGGTCCCGGACAAAGCGAACCTATATATACGTTCGAGCCGTCACGTTTCATCTCATATGCCACAGCCTGCGTAAGCCTGTGTATATACGCCTTTGACGCATAGTATGACGAGAACAGCGGTCCGGGTAAAAACGCAGCCGATGACGCAACATTGAGAATATAGCCCGAATTTCTCGCTTTCATGTCGCCGAGAAAGAGCTTCATGAGCATGTGCATCGCAGTCACGTTCGTGCTTATCATTTCCGTCTCACGTTCAAGGTCCGTTTCGCAGAATTTGCCGAAAACGCCGAATCCTGCGTTGTTTATAAGGATATCGATGTTTTTTTCCTTTACTTTTTCGTAAAGCGCATAGATATTTTCTTTTTTCGCAAGGTCACAGCTTATTATCTCAACAGGGACGGAAAGCTCTTTTTTTAACGCTTCCATCGGTTCCGTACGTCTTGCGACAAGAATGAGCGATATGCCCTTTTTTGCAAGAACACGCGCCATGTCCCTTCCTATGCCTGAGCTTGCGCCGGTTATAAGTGCTGTCATGTTTTAAGTCCTCAGAGTGTTTGTGTTAAAATAAATTCTTTGATGCTTTCGGGCGATGTGTTAACAGAACCCTGACATACCTCAGGTCTGCCGCCGCCTCTTCCCGAAAATCTGTCGCAGAGAGCTTTGTTTATCGGACGTATATCGCCTTTATCGGACGCCAATGCGTATCTTGTAACGCCGTTTTCCTCGCCCGAAACAACTATCGCCGCCTTGCCCTTTTTCGCCAGAGAGAGAGCCAGCGTGCGAAGGTCGTTATTGTCTCTGCCTTCTTCTTTCAAAAATATTATATTTTCTGTTTGGGTAGTATTTTCTGTCTTTTCTTCAACATATTTTCGCCAAAGCAGCTCGCATTCGTATTTTCGTTCAACAAGCTCCTCAAGCAGACGTTCAACGCCGTTTGCAACCTCGCACGGTTTCTTCGATAAGAGGGCGGAAATGCGGTAAATATCGGCGTTTTTTCTGTTGTAATCTTCAAGCGCACGTTTGCCCGAAAGAATGGACAGGCGAACGCCGCCTTTGTATTTCATGTGTTCAACGACCTTAACGAGACCTATCTCGCCCGTTTTTTTAACGTGTGTTCCGCAACATGCGCACATGTCTGCACCCGGAACTTCAACTATCCTTACATCGCCCGTAAGCTCTTTCTTTGAACGGTATTCAAGCTTTTCAAGCTCTTCGGGAGAGGGGAAAAACGTTAAAATATTAAGGTTTTGAGCGATCATGGCATTCGTTTCGGCTTCAACATCCGCTATCTGCTCCGCAGAAAGAGGCCCGTCAAAATCAACGGTTATAAAATCGCTTCCCATATGAAAGCCGACATTATTGTAACCGAATCTTCGGTGAACTATTCCCGAAAGGATATGCTCGCCCGAATGGTTCTGCATGAGCATGAAACGCTTTTCGAAATCTATCTCGCAGACAACTTTCGTTCCCACTTCGATGGGACGGTCAACCGTATGAAATATCTCTCCGTCTTTTTCGTAAACGTCGCAAACGGTCGCATCGCCGATAGTGCCGTCGTCATGCGGCTGACCGCCGCCCGTCGGGAAAAACGCGGTCTGATCGAGAGTAAGATCAAACTTGCCTTTGTTTTCCTCGCAGGCGGTAACGGTAGCTTCGAATTTCTTCAAATAGGGGTCCGAATTAAAAATCTTTTTTGTCATAAAAATGCACTTCGCTGTACTCAGAGTTGTAGCCGCAGTGAACAGGCAGATATTTGCCGTTCAGCACGCCGTTTTCATGGTTGAATTCCATCGAAAAGAGAGAATATTCTCCGTTTTCGCAGTTGTACGTCTCACCGTCGTCATCATAAATAAAGCCCTTGCCGCTTTCACCGTAACAACGGATGATGAGATTGTTTTCTCTGTCAACCGTCGGGATCATTGCGCCGCCTTTAACGAAAAGCGGGATCCTGTCAAGCGGACAGTCTATCTCGATGGTTGTTGAGTTGCCGACAAATTCGCCCGTGTAATAATCGTACCAATCGCAATCGGGAAGGTTTACGGTCCTTGTTTTCTGTTCGGGACGTACAGGGCATACCATTATGCTGTCGCCTGCCATATACTGATCGATGATGTCGGAAACAAGAAGCGATTCGTAGGGGTTTTCGGTGTGGTCAAGCTCGGACATTCTCGAAGAACCTGTGTTCGAAAAATCCATGCAGAGTGCTCTGAACGGAGGCACGCCTGTTGTGCGGTATGTGTAAAATGCGTTGTAAAGATAGGGGAGGAGCGATTTTCTGAAACGGATAGTGTCTCTTATTATGTCTTCAACATCTTCAAACTGCCACGGTTTTGCTCCGTTCGCCCATGCGTTCAGCATCAGCATCGGGGAGAATACGCACATCTGGAATCTTCTTACCCATTCTTCCGATGTGTCCGCGTCACGAACTTCGGGAACCCACAGACAGCCGCAGAATGAGGAGGACGCAAGCCCCGTCAGATACTGTTCAAAAGAATAGCAGTCGTTGTAAATACAGTAGGGCATCATTACAGAGCCTGCCGCCGATGCTCTTACAAGACCGTACGTTCTCTTGTTGATGCTTCTGTATATTTCATATGTCGCTTTCTGAGCAAGAATGCCGAGAGAGCTTCTTACAGCCGCCGCATTTCTTCCCGAGGGGAATTTTGCATGGTCGGGGAACAGCCAGTTGTCGAAACCGTCGCATTCGTCGATCTTATAGCCCGAAACACCGATATCTATGTGCTTTTCTTTGTGCTGATCCGCATATATCTTTCTTGCTTCGGGAAGCGTGAAGTCGGGCGCAAGACCGTTCCATACCATGTGAGAGCCGCTGTAGGGCTTCATGTCTTCGTAAATAGTCGCTTTTTCGGAAACGAAAAGGTTTTCCCAAAGGTTTACCTTGATGTTTTCGTCAAGCAGATCGTTTACAAAACGCTTCGGGTCGGGGAAACGTTCCTCGTCCCATTCGTAAGAGCAGGGGTATGAATTGGAATGCCAGCCCGGCTCCAGACCGATAACGTCAAGATCAAAATTCTTTTCTCTGAAAAGATCTATTTCGTTTTTAACATCTTTCTCGTCGTAGTGTATATGTGTTCTGTGCCAGAAACCGAAGCCCCATTTGGGTACAAGCGTACCGCCGCCGCAGAGAAGATTGAACTTCGCAACGACATCGAGCATCGTCTCGCCCGTAAAAACATAAACATCCGCATCGTTTTCAAATGATGCTTCAACAAAATCGCCGGGAGTATCCGCAAACCATTCGCCTCTGCCTCTGTTGAGGGCAACGGGAGGATTCTTTGCGTCTGTACGGACCGTTCCGCCCATATAATAGGAGATCACTTCGGCAGTATCGATAAAAATTCCGTAACCTTTGTCCGAAACGTAAAACGGGGTGGGAACGTGAGTTCTTCCGTTGTCACTGTTGCCGTAATGGTCGCAGCGAAGATGCATTGCGGTAAAATTCGTTGCGATCGTTTTGAACCTCAGCCCCGGACCGTAAAATCTTTCGCTGTTTTCTTTGGGAACGCAAACTACGGTCTTGCTGTTTATCTTTTCCGAATATACGCCCTCAAAAGGCATGGGCATATCTTTGTAATTGCTGTTTATGCTGTCAAGCTTTGCCTCGTTTCCCACAAGGGCAAGGATCCCGTCGGTCTTCGGGCCTGTACATGCTTTGTATACGCCTGCCGCGATCTTTGTGAAATTCATAAGTTCCATGATATTGTGTCCCTTTTATTGAATTATTTTGCATTAAAGGGACGAAGAATTATCTCCGTCCCTTATTTTTAAAGTGCAATTTTTTTGAAATTAATAGATGGATTTACCTGCAGAGTGGAGGTCGTTACATGCTTCAACAACACGAGCGGTAATGCCTTTTTCTGCATTCTTGAGGTAAGAACGGGGGTCGTAAACTTTCTTTACGCCGACTTCGCCGTCAACCTTGAGAACACCGTCATAATTCTTGAAGAAGTGATCGGCGATGGGACGGGAGAATGCATACTGAGTATCGGTGTCAACGTTCATCTTGATAACGCCGTACTGGAGAGTTTCTTCGATATCTTCCTTCGGAGAACCGGAACCGCCGTGGAATACGAGCAGATAGTGAGCGTCGTCGCCGTATTTAGCTTTGAGCGCATCCTGACCTTCTTTGAGGATCTTCGGATTGAGTTTTACGTTACCGGGTTTGTAAACACCGTGAACGTTGCCGAATGTAGCAGCGAGGGTGAAGTAACCGTTTTCAACCTGACCGAGAGTATCGTAAACGAGCATCATGTCTTCAGGTGTGGTGTAGAGCTTTTCTCTGGGTGCGTCTTCGGTGTTAACACCGTCTTCTTCGCCGCCTACAACGCCTGCTTCAACTTCGAGAACGATCTCGTTTTTAGCGCAACGTTCAAGGATCTTTTTAGCCATTTCAACATTTTCATGGTGGGGAAGAGCGGAACCGTCGAACATGTGGCTGTTGAAGAGGTTGGGAAGACCTGCAGCTCTGCGGCGTTCGGTCTCTTCGATAAGAGGCATGAGGAAGGAATCAACCTTGTCAGCCTGGCAGTGGTCGGTGTGAAGAGCGATGAATACGTTGTATTTTTCAGCAACCATACGAGCATGGTTTGCAAGGGTGATAGCGCCGAGAACAGAGTCTTTAACTCCCTGACCGGAAGCGTGCTGAGCACCGCCGGTAGAAATCTGGATGATACCGTCACTCTTTGCTTCTGCAAGACCGGCGATAACACCGTTTATAGATTCGATAGAAAATACGTTGATAGCAGGAAATGCGTAATGATTCTTATACGCTGTTTCCATCATTTTTACATATGTTTTGTAATCAGCAACAGGCATGATATTATCTCCTTTGAAATTAATTTCCACAGATACTGATATTATACATCAAAATCCGCTGATAGTCAATACTTTCTGCGCATTTGTTTTGGTTTTTTCGGAAATTTTTTTTATTTTTACAGTTATTTTACGCCTTTCGTTCTTCCTCTTTTTTTACCTCTCCGAACAGATCCGTTTTTCTCTTACACAAATGTCAAAAAATATTTTTGCGATAAACGGAAAAGTACTTGACAAGACATACTGTTGTATGTTAAAATATATATGTGCATAACACGGCGCAAATAAATAAAAGGAGAGATTTTATATGAAAAAAATGATTGCCTTGCTTCTTACTGTTGCAACAGTTCTTTCGTTATCCGTATGCTCCTTTGCTCAAACGGAAAATACCGTAAAGGATGCAGACAAAACGTGGAAAGAATACGTTACGGAGCTTAAAGATATCCTTACCGAAGGCGCAAAAGAAAAAGCAAAAGAAGACAGTGACAGTGAAAAGCTTGCCGAACTGAGCAAAAAATACACAGATTTGCTTGTTAAAAAGGTTGAGTTTATCGGAGTTATCGAAAAGACCTCTCCCAAAAAAGCAAAGACCTATAATGACGAATGGAAGAAAGCTTACAAAACTTATTCCGACGTTTATTCTTACGAAACCGCAGAGTGGAGAGATTATCTTGATGACTTCAGAGCCGCTGCGGAAAAATATATCGAGGAGCTTGAAAAAGATTCCGAAGATCCTACCGACCGCATAGCTGCCGCCGATGCGTATATGGCATTTGTTATGGATAGAAAAGAAGCTTGGGATCATGTTTTTAACACCGATCCTCAGCACGCAAAAGAATTTATCGATCAATGGCACGAGATCTTGTTTATGTCCTCGCTCAGATTAAATTGATCCGCACGACCGTAAAGTAAAATAAATACAGAAAGAGTAAGCTTTTTCGGCTTACTCTTTTTTGTCCGAAACAAAATTCGGGGCGTTATATAAAAAGGTCTTGATTTTTCGTAAAAGACATATTATAATGATAGTATAAATATAAAAAGAGGTACGATCATGGAAATCAAAACTTTTTTCGATCCCGAAAAAGCGTGGAAAGCGCATGAAAACACTATCCTTGCGGCAAACGTGATCCCCGATGGGCTGAAGGCTCCGTTCGATCACGCATGGGGCTACCTTTCCGAGCCGGGCGAGATGGAATATCATAATCATCATAAAGAAGAGATCTATTTCTTTTTTAAAGGTAACGGTTTTGTGCGTATCGACGGTGAGGAGCTTCCCGTTAAGTGCGGCGATGTCGTAAGGATCCCGCCCGATGCCATGCATACCGTCGTTAACCGAGAAAATGCTGAGCTTTTATGGGCGGCACTCTGGTGGGATATCATAGAATAAATTTTATTAAATGGAGAAAAATATGTCTGAATTTATTACTGTTACACCCGAAACACTTTCGGAAAACTCATTCAAGCTTATCGGTAAGGACTGGATGCTCATTACCGCAGGCGACGAAAAAAATTATAACACAATGACTGCAAGCTGGGGCGGCGTCGGCGTTTTGTGGAACGAATCCGTGGCGTTCATGTTTATACGTCCTCAGCGTTATACCTTTGAATTTGCCGAACAGAACGGTCTTTTCACTCTTTCGTTCTTTGATGAACAGTACCGTTCGGCTCTCCGTTTCTGCGGTGCCAATTCCGGCAGAGACTGCAATAAAGCCGAAAAAACAGGGCTTACCCCCGTTCATGAAGACGGACTTACATATTTTGCCGAAGCAAAGCTCGTTCTTGTCTGCGAAAAGCTTTACGCACAGGATCTTACCGCCGAGAGCTTTATCGATAAGAGTATTATCGATAAACATTATCCGAACAATGATTTTCACCGCATGTATGTCGGAAAAATCGTAAAATGCTTAAAAAAGGCTTGACAAAACGTACTTAACGGGTGTATAATATAAAGTAGAGCGAAAGCTCGAATAATTATTAAAACAAGAGGTGAGATCGCATGGACGCGGGAAGTAGTACGACCGGCACTGTCCCCCGAAGTAGGCAGAACCGTCGAAGTCGCATAGCCGACGTTCGTGCGGTCCGTTAATATTGTAAAGCAGCAGAATAATGTCCGATAATGCATAAAATGTATTATCGATTGTTGCTTTCCGCTTTTTTCGGGGTCACTGTGTCATTTACTTCCTATAATTAGCATTTTATTGCGAAAGAAAGGAAATTCAGTAATGACAGAGAGAACCCTTTTATTTTTGGAAAACAAGGATTACCGAGGCCTTCGGGAATTCCTTTGCGAGATCAATCCTGCAGATATCGCGCTCATTCTTTCGGAGATACCCGAAGAGAGCCTGACGCTTGTTTTCCGTCTTTTACCCAAAGAGATCGCCGCAGAGACATTCGTTGAAATGGACGGCGATGAGCAGGAATTTTTACTCAAAGCATTCTCCGATAAGGAGATCCGTGACGTGCTTGACGAGCTTTATGTTGACGATACCGTTGATATCATCGAAGAAATGCCCGCAAACGTCGTTCGCCGCATTCTTGCCCTCGCAGACAGCGAGATGCGTGCTCAGATCAACGAAATTCTGCATTACCCGAAAAATTCCGCAGGCAGTATCATGACCACGGAATTTGTTGACCTTAAAAAAGATATGACTGTTGCCGCCGCTTTCGAGCGTATAAGACGTGTCGGCGTCGATAAAGAAACGATCTACACGTGTTATGTTATCGACGAAAACAGACATCTGCTCGGTCTGATCTCCGTTAAAACATTGCTTCTTTCAAGCATGAGAAGCATTATCGGCGATATTATGGAAACAAATATCATCAGCGTTTCCACTTTGCAGGACAGAGAAGCTGTCGGCGATGACTTCGTAAAATACGGCTTTCTTGCAATGCCCGTTGTCGATAACGAAAACAGACTCGTCGGCATCGTAACCATCGACGACGCTATCGATGTCATTCAGGAAGAAAACACCGAAGATATTGAAAAAATGGCGGCTATTACCCCGACCGACAAGACGTACATGAAAACGGGTATTATCGAGACTTGGATAAAACGTATCCCATGGCTTCTTTTGCTCATGATCTCCGCCGCATTTACAGGCAAGATAATCACTGTTTTCGAGGATGCACTCGCCGCTCAGATCGCCCTCACCGCTTTTATCCCCATGCTCATGGACTCTGGCGGTAACGCAGGCTCGCAGGCTTCCGTTTCAATAATCCGAGGCCTTGCGCTCAATGAGATCGAATATAAGAATATTTTTGCTATCTGGCGAAAAGAATTCGTCGTTTCCATTCTTTGCGGTATCACCCTCGCCGCCGCAAACTTCGTTAAGATCCTTATCATAGACAGAGTTTCGATAACCGTTGCCGCAGTAGTCTGCGTAACGCTGTTTGCCACGATAATCATCGCAAAGCTCGTCGGCTGTACTCTCCCCATCCTCGCAAAAAGGATCGGATTTGACCCTGCGGTCATGGCAAGCCCGTTCATTACAACTATCGTTGACGCACTCTCTCTTCTCGTTTATTTCAACATCGCTTCCGCACTTCTCGGAATATGAGAAAAGAGCTTTATTCGGTAAATTAAAAAACACAGAGCAGATATGAAAAACCGTATCTGCTCTGTGTTCTTTTAACTGTATTTATAAAATTCAGCTTGCGTAGCTAAACATCTCTGCTACTTTCGGTAGAAATATTGACAGGGAAACAATTGTATGTTATAATATAAAAAAGGAGATGATAATAATGAAAAAAACAAACAGATTTCTTTTAACCCTTACATTTTTTACGGTTCTTCTCTTTATTCTTTCTTCTTGTTCCGAACCGTACGACCCTGCCGTTATTCCTGAAACGGAAATCTTTTCGCCGATCGATATTAAAGATACTGTTGTAACGGAAACGTATAATATGTTTAAAATTCGATTTACAGATGCTTATGACATAGGCGATGCTAATATTGATACGTATAAGCATTACTTTTTGAATACATACAGAACGTATCGTGTAACAGAAAAAGAACTTGCAAATCATAATAAATTGTTTGCTATTTTCGCACCCATTGAAGCTGACGAGATAAAACAAACATGGGCATATGAGCAAATCGATGAACCAACGGAAGATTACGACGGACGTGTGTATTATCTCGAAACCGAACAAGTTGAGCAAATGGCACGAGAACTTTTCGGCAAGGATGTCAATTTGACCCACGAATGGCCGTTAGCTCCTGATGATACAATTCTTCCATCATTTAATAATGGCAGATATGAATGGAGAGATCCTAATCGTGGTGGAGAAATACCGATATGTTGGTTCTGTGTTCCTGATTCAGCAGAAAAATCAGAGAATTACCTTGTAATATATGATAAATATTTTAATGCAACGATCATTAATAGGGAAGCAGCCTTGTTTTACGGAGATTCGGAGTTTGCAAACAGTATTGAAATCCCTGATGAATACAAACCGAATGAGTTCAACAGCATGGAACTGATCAATTTCGACCAATATGACGAAGTAGTCCTTAATTGCGGGGCACCGTATAAGCACACCTTCAAGCTCGCCGAAGACGGAACTTATTTCTGGGTTTCGAGCGAACCGATAACGGAATAAAAACAACAAGAGCAGATATGAATTTCGTATCTGCTCTGTTTTCTTTTAACTGTAATTATACAATTTAGCTACGAAGTAATTTAGCGTGCCGTAGCACATTTAGCTGCACGCAGTGCTATTTCACTCTTCTGTAGACCGGCATATAATCTATCGGTGCGTTTGCCGTAACGTATTCGCCCTTGCTTTCGATGATGCCGCTGCCGTCCATCGCTTCCCATTTGCCTTCGGGCAGATAGACGTCTCTCTGTCTTGCTTCGTATTCGGTAACGGGGGCTACAAGATAATCAGAGCCGAACATATACTGATCTTTTACTTCCCATGCAGTTGCATCGTTCGGGAATTCGAGGAACATTGCTCTCATCATCGGAATGCCCGATTCTTGAGTCTGTTTTGCGGACGCTTTGATATATTCCTTCATGCCTTCTCTGATCTTGAGGTACTTAACGAATATCTCATAGTTTTCTTCGCCGTAGCTCCATATTTCGTTGGGTGAACCTGTGTGGCAGAAGCCGCCGCCCTTCGTTGCACCCTTATCGAGAGGTTCGATATCGTGCGGACCTCTGTCGCCGTGCATTCTCAAAATCGGCATGAATGCCGCCCACTGATACCAGCGTACCAAAAGCTCCTTGAACATCGGGTCGTGAATGTTGCCGCCTTCAAATCCGCCTGTGTCGGAGATCCAGTAGGGGATACCTGCGATACCCATGTTCAAGCCGTTTGTTATCTGACGTTTCATCTGCGAGAATGTACAGTCGATATCACCCGACCATACAAGCGCACCGTATTTCGGTGTGCCTACCCATGCGCAGCGGACAAGCGTTAAAATATCTTCGGTACCGTTCTTTTTCAAGCCTTCATAGACGGTCTGGGTGTAATTTCTCGGATAGAAGTTGCCCACCTGAAGCTCGGGACCGATGTAATAACGGTGCAGATCTCTGTCGTAGAAAGAATATTCGGGTTCCGCAACATCGAGCCAGAACATGTCGATGCCGTACTGACCGTAATTTTTCTTGAGAATGTCTGCGGCAAATTCTCTGCCGTCCGGATTCGTTGCATCGAAGAAATAAGACTGTCCGCCGAAGTCGAACATTATATGGTTTCCTCTGTCTGAAGATACAAGGTATCCGTTGTTGTAAAGCTCACCGAAATTCTTGCTTCTCACATCAACTGTCGGCCATACGGAAACCATAAGACGTGTGCCGTACGATTTCAGCTCGTCAACCATTGCCTGCGGATCGGGCCAGTATTCGGGGTCAAAATCCCAGTCACCCTGATATATCCAATGGAAAAAGTCAA
>SVMP01000211.1 GCA_015067385.1 Oscillospiraceae bacterium
AATACAACACACATCTCCTCAAAGGTGATCTCGGGATACTCGTACTTGATCCACATTGCCTTTGCAGCATCAATAGGAGAACCGCCGCCGATAGCAACTATCCAGTCGGGCTCAAACTTAGCCATAGCCTCTGCGCCGCGCATAACGGTATCTACAGAAGGATCGGGCTCAATACCTTCAAAGAGCTCTACATCCATTCCTGCCTCTTTAAGATATGAAACTACCTTATCAAGAAATCCGAAGCGTTTCATCGAACCGCCGCCTACACAAACCATAGCACGGGTTCCCTTCAGATTTTTGAGAGCCTCAAGAGCACCCTTGCCATGATAAATATCACGGGGTAAAGTAAAACGTGCCATAATACTTCTCCTTTATATATTATTTTAATTTGCAAAAAGATTGTTTATTTTTTAACATTATAGCACTGTTTTGATAATAAATCAATCTTTTTTTATATAAAAAGTTTTTGGGGGAAAAGATAGCCACACAAAAGTGTGGCTGTCTTTTTTTACTTACGCTTATAATAGTCGCACTCGAGCAGGCTGTCATTTGCGGGAATTCTGCTATACACGTACTTGATCATTTCATGCACGTCTTCGTCTGTATATTCGGTACCGTATTCCCGTACAACCTCATCATGCCAATATACATTCTCCGTAAGGAATGAGTAATTTGAAAACACCGCATATCCCTTATATTCCGGATCAAAGATATCGTGTCCCATTACCTTTTCCGGATAATCAAGGCCGAAGAGATTTGCTATAGTCGGAAGAAAATCCGCATTTGAACATATCTTGTCAATTTTCATAGAAGGAAATTCAGGATCACTACAGTAAATGAAGAAAGGAACACGTTGTCTGAGCGCCCATTCAGTATCATGGGTCTCGTTTAAAGTCTCTTCGGTCAGACCGTATGCATAGTGGTCAGTAACACATATTATAACGTCGTTTCTTTCCGCTTTTTCAAGAAGCTCCTTTAACATATCGTCGGTAATTCTTGCTTTTGCCCGGAGAACGTCGATATCTTCTCTCTCCGGTCTGGTTTCATGTTCTTCAACATAATTGTCAAAAGCATATTCGGCAAGCTCTGCATCATAGGTATAACCTAAATGTGCTGAATAAGTAATTATAAAGCTCATAAACGGATTGACATCATTAGCAAAAACATCTGACAGAAGAGGCTCTGTTCGGGTCAAATAGGTATCTACAATAACATCCTCCCAGCTTCCGCCGTAATCATAATAGGAATTATATCTCTCATAACCGAAACTATTGTGCATAAGAGCTCTGTTATAGAACCACCCGTGATTATGGTGGAAGGAAGCAGCACTGTACCCTTCTTTCTTAAAAAGATTAGCCAAGCTGTCTGAAAAATCGTTGTCCCTGTAAGAATACGCAGCAGTTCCGTTTGACGGAGAATAAACTCCGGTATTAAGGACAAATTCGTTTGAGAAGGTGGCACCGTCACCAAATATGGATGCGTAGTAATTGGTAAAAGTAATGCCGTTATCCATCATCATATTAATGGTTGGTGTATTGTTATCCTCTACAGCCTGCCAGTCGATGCTCTCAAGCATAACAATAATAACGTTCTTGCCCTTCAGAAGACCTGTAAAGTCATTATCCTTGTGATCCCGCCCGTATTCTAGAAAGAAAGCATCCACCTCCGCCTTTTGCTTCTCGGTGTTTGCTGTATACGGACGAATAAAGCAGTTATTAAAATCTCTCCAAAGATACTGATAGTAACCGGTCATACCGAGACATTTATGGGGATCGGTATTATTTTCATATATGTATCTTGGGTCTTCAAAAGAATTCCAGGTAGCCTTTTCTGTCAGTTTGCCAAGCATTGGCGGAACCGCAAATTGCGAGATTATTATAAGCAAAAGAGTTAGCGGAACGGCACCGACTCTAAAACGGTACCGAGCGGCTTTATCTTTCCAATCAAGCGTATTATAAAGATTCCAAGGATCACAAACAGTAAGAAAACAGTTATCTGCCAGACACCGACAAATGAAAAGATATCTTTAACGTACCCTGCCCCTTCTTTGATATTCGACATTACGGTAAATGAAAACATCTTATCGAATATGTTATGATAAACATGCTCTGCGATACCGTAAGCAAGAAATAACATATAAAGAATTCCGTACGTCACCTGTCCGGCTTTTTTCGGAAGCACAAGAATAGCAGAGGTAAACAAACCGCTCCAAAGCAAAGTAAATATTATAGATGCGAAACGGAAGCTCTCCTCTGCACCGAGAGCAAAAACAACGAACAATGACGCAGAAACAAAAGACAAATAAACAAGTAAAGAATAGAGAAACGATAAAAAAACTGATTTTTTCAGTTTAATGAATATTCCGCTTTTTATTTTTTCGAAAAAATTCATTTCATACACCCTGTTTTTTCGCTAAATAACTTCGAAAATAGTATTATTTTGACATTTTTACTATTATACATTTTTTTACCGTATATGTCAAATCTACAAAAAAATATGCTCAGTTAACAAAAAGACTGAATAATTGTGTTAATATTATTGACACTCTAAAAAAAATGTGTTAAACTCCCATAAACGACAAGAATTTGTCAGCAAACAACTGTCAATAACACAGATTTAGGTGGGTAAAAAAATGATACGACTTATTTCTCCGGAAGAGAACGCCGTAGTTTCTCTTAAAACACCGATACAGAACGAATTTGAAAAGAACATCGAGGCTAACGCAGAGGTCTCCGGTTGGTGCACCCGTGAAAGCAATGAATTCGGAAAATGTACTTTCCCGGCACC
>SVMP01000212.1 GCA_015067385.1 Oscillospiraceae bacterium
CTTTCATCAGGATAAATATAATCTTTACATGTTTCGTTATAAATAGAACGGGCTCTTTCAAGCGCGGCTCTGCCTGCATCTGTATAAGCACCAAAAACAACTTCACCGTTAACATATTCTGTAAAAGTTACACCGTTGGAAAGGAACATATTCATTGCAAAGTATGCTTTATGACAGTGCATTCCATAAATTGTTCTGCCTGCATCCTGATAGGTATATGCGCCAAGAATTTCTTCAAATTTATCCCAAGTCCATGTTCCATTCTCAACAAATTCTCTGGGGTCTGTTTGACCTAATTGAGAAACAAGTGTTTCATTAACTGTAAAAAGGTGTCCTGATGAGGAATAAAGAAGCTCAGGCCATGCATAAGGAACAACACCGTAAAGATCATCTTCCCAGAGCATCATCTGAAGCATACTCGGAGTGCCCCATTTGTCGATATTACTAACATCCAGTAAAGAAGAAAGAGGAACCAAATAACCTCCGCCTCTTACATATGAACTGGCAACACTACTGTCTAAAGTTGCAAGGTCATACAAACGGGAGCCGGATGCCAAGGAAGCATTGAGTCTGCCACTGATTACATATGAACTTGAATCATTATCAATCTTAATTGTACAATTAAGATCTTCTTCAACTTGTTTTTGTCTTTCAAGGGCCATGTCTGCGAAAACTGTTCCGGGTTTATATCCGAAAATATTTTCTACATCTTCACTGTAAAGACTTATAGAGAATCCCCAATTGACTGTAAGACCGTCCAGATCAGCACCATCTGAATTCGGATTATATTCAGGGATTATTTCGAGTTGTTCAGATGCACAGGAACAAAAAACAAACAAAACTGTAATTAAAAAAGTTAAAAGTTTAATCAGACTTTTTTTCATTGATAGTTCCCCCACCTTCGATTTATTAAACTAAATTATTCGCCGTAAACAGCAATTCTACCTGCATAATGTTTCTCGAGATAGTCTTCAACAAGTTCATCATAAATATCTTCATGACTTTCAAGAATTGTAGAAACGGAATCATTTGAAGAAACAGATAACTCAAGAACAGCACGACCGCCTTCCCAGAAGAAACCGTATTCTGTATTGGCAATAGTTTTAATGAAAATTTCAGCATCTCGTTTATCAAAAAATACTTGATCTGTCATATAGTCAGCAATATCGTCTTTTGTTTCAAGACCCTCAAACGGTTCAAACATCTCTGAAAGAACCATTGCGGCTGCTTGAGCATCAACAGTATTAACGGGAATAGAGGTTGTAAAAGCTATCTGTTCATAATACGAAGAATAAACACCGGGGGTTGCATTCGGTCCCTGCGGGAAAGGAAGAACACCGATATTTTCCATCTGATATAACAGTGAAGAGTCTGTAGAGAACAAAGCACCATGGCTTATAACTTCCATTACTACATCGCCGTTTGTAATATATTTTAAATCTCCGGGAGCAGCATCGGGATAAATGTAATCAGTACAGGTATTATTATAAATATCCTTTGCTCTTTCAAGAGCGACACGACCGGGTTCAGTATAAGCACCGCAAACTACTTCACCGTTCTCGTAAGCAGAAAAAGCAACACCGTTGGAAAGGAACATATTCATTCCGAAATATGCATCATGACACTGCATACCGTAAACTGTTTTGCCTGCATCCTGATAAGTATAAGCTTCAAGAACCTCTTCAAGCTTATCCCAGTTCCAGGTCAAATTTTCAACATATTCTCGGGGATCAGCCTGACCTAACATTGAAACAAGAGTTTCATTTACAGCAAAAATATGTCCGGTTGTAGAATAAAGGAGATCAGGCCAAGCAAAGGGAACAACACCGTAAAGATCGTCTTCCCAAAGCATCATCTGAAGCATGCTCGGAGTGCCCCATTTTTCTGTATTTTGAACATCAAGAAGAGAAGAAAGTCCGATAAAATAACCGCCGCCTCGTACAAGAGTGCGAAGAATACTGCTGTCGCAAGTTGCAAGGTCATAAAGATGAGAACCTGACGCAAGAGAAGCGTTAAGTCTGTCACCGATAACATAAGAACTTGAGTCGTTATCAACAGTTATAACGCAGTTAAGATCGGATTCGACATTTTTCTTTCTCTCAAGCGCCTGATCCGCAAAAGCAGTTCCCGGAATAAAACCAAAAACGTTATCAACATCCTCATTGTAGCGGCTCATAGAGAAGCCCCATACAAGCTCGATACCGTCAAGGTCACTTTGATCCGAACTGGGATTATATTCGGGGATGATCTCAGGTTGTTCTGATTGACACGCACAAAGCGACAAAATAACCGCAATGAGCACAGAAACAATTCTCAAAAATCGACTAATTTTCATAAAAACCTTCCTTAATCTATATATAAATTATTCTCCATAAACAGAAACTCTTCCGTTGTAATGATGTATCATATAATCGGAAACGATTTCTTCGTATATATTTTCATTTGAATCAAGAAGAGTAGAAACTGTAGAATTTGATTCAACAGCGCTCTGAATAACACCTCTTGCACCTTCTTTGAAGAAACCATATTCGGTATGTTCAAGCATATTTACAAAAACTCGAGCATCACGTTCATCAAAGAATACTTGGTCAGCCATATATTTTATAATCTCTTCTTTTGTTTCGAAACCATTAAACGGTTCAAACATTGCATCGAGAACTATAGCGGTCGCAGCAACATCCTTTGCATTAACCGGAATAGCTGTTGAGTAAAGGACGCTTTCATGATAACTCGGATATTCTCCGGGAACAGCATCAGGACCTTGAGGATACGG
>SVMP01000213.1 GCA_015067385.1 Oscillospiraceae bacterium
AAATATCGGTTTTCTGTCTAACGGTACAGATTATTTTGTCCGTGAGCCTGCTCCGTTTATGTGGCGAAAATACGGGAAATATGAAGCAGGCTGGTGCGGTCAGAATTTAATGATAGCCGAGCTTCTATTACGTTCATTTATTGAAACAAACAATGCCGAAGATAAAGAAACTGCATTGTCAATTCTCGATACATGGCTTTTACGTCAGCATGGATCGGGGCTGATCAGCTCTCATTATGACGGTGAGTTTAAAGAAGAGGAACATATCGATGCCTGCAACGAGGGTACGATAATATCCGAGCTTCTTTTCTGCTCCGATTTACTCAAACAGATAGGGGAGGATTCGTCCCGTTATGAGAATGCTGCCGAAAAGATCTGCGATTTTTATCTGAACAATTACTCCGACGGCGATTTTCCTCAGGTACTGAAAGGCTGCGGAGAGTCTGTCGTTCAGACAGGCGGTGCAGGAGCTTTTATAACGCTCGGATTTGTCCACGCATATGAATATTTCCGCAAGAAAGAATATCTTGAAATTGCCGAAAGATCGTTTGCTTTTTATTACGATACATATTTGCAATATTCCGTTTGCGGCGGCGGTGCTCTTGATACGTTCTGCGTTGACAAAGAGGGCGCTCATCCGATGCTTCGTGCGGCTCTCGGTCTTTATAAAGCAACCGATAACAAAAATTATATCGATCTTGCCGATAATATTGCTCATTATATGATGAGCTGGTGCTTTCATTATGATGTTGATTATGCCGACGGTACAGACTGCAATGCACTCCGCATTTATACAACGGGCGGCACTTCTGTTTCCGCATCGCATCATCATCTTGACTGCTGGGGTGCGTATTACGTTCCCGAAATGATTGAGCTTGCCCGTCTGACAGGCAATCCTGCATACATCAAGCATTTGAGAATACTCTGGAGATTTACAACTCAGTATATTTCCGATGGAACACTTGAGCTTCACGGACTCGTCCGTTCAAAAGGTATGCAGAACGAGGCGATATTCAACTGCCATTGGGGAAGCGAAGATCCGTCGATAAAGGGTAGATTGAACGACTGGATGGTCGCATGGCCGAAAACATTCCAGCTAAAAACAATATATTTGTTGGAAAACGATCTTGATCTGCTGTAAGGAGTTTTTTTATGGAAAGAAAATATTCTCATGTCATCGTCGTAGGTGTTGACGGTGCGGGCGCTTTTATAAAAGATGCGAAAACCCCCTGCTTTGACAGTATTTTTGCAAACGGTGCCGTAACATACGGCGCTCTTGCTTCAAATCCGACGATCAGCGCGGAGTGTTGGGGTTCGATGCTTTTGGGTGTCGGTCCCGATGTGCATAAATTAACAAACGGTATCGTAAGCTCAGAAGCTTATCCGTCCGATTCGCCGTTTCCGTCTTTGTTTAAACGTATTGCGGCGGTCTTCCCCGATGCCGAACTCGGTTCTTACTGCGACTGGAATCCCATAACCGCAGGAATTATCGAACGTGATGTTAAGATCTCGACTGCGACTGACCGCGATACTCAGCTCACTCCCGTTATCTGCGATTATATCATCGATAAAAAGCCCGATTTCCTTTTTATTCAGTTTGACAGCGTTGACGGTGCAGGACATCGGAACGGTTACGGCACAAAAGCGCATCTCGATCGCATAACCGAAGTCGATAAACTCATTGATGATGTTTACAACGCCACAAAAAAGACGGAAATCATTGACGACACCCTCTTTATTGTCATTGCCGATCACGGAGGAACGAATCCGGGAGACGGCACAGGCTCTCACGGCGGCTGGACAGACGGAGAAAAATACGTAACGCTCGCACTTTGCGGAAAAACCGTTAAACACGGCGAGATAGGTATGGCAAATGTCCGTGACCTTGCCGCGATAGTTCTTTATGCTCTCGGGATAGTCTCCCCTGAGTTTGACGAATCGGGCTGGACTTCTCAGGTACCCGAAGGTATTTTTGACGATCCGACCGTTCCTTTGTATAAAGATATTTCTCATTTGACAGGTGCTGAACCGAGAATTTCGAAAATTCCGCATACGTCGGAGCTTGTCTGAAGTGTATAAAAATACAAAATTCAAACTTATTGTGAACACTATTGCTTTTTGTGGCATTTTGTGTTATAATGCCGAAAAATCAAAAATTTCTGTATGAAACATTCAGGAAATTGAAGTACGGTTCGATGAACGGTATATTCTCCCGAAGGAGTAACGCTCTCAGGTGTCCGAAAGGACGAGGACTGAATGTTGACGGAGCTTTGGAGACACCCGTTGATTCGGGGGCCGAAGGTGCAAGCGTGAAATACGTTAAACTCTCAGGCAAAAGGACAAAGAATGCTATATAAGCTATCTGTGTTTTTTTGACGGACCGTATTTCGCGGTCCGTCTTTCATATATTAATAGGAGGAAGAATATGGAAGCATTTTTTGACAAAGTTGCCGAGATAAACGGCAGTGTCAACGGTGTTGTTTGGGGTATTTTCGGCCTTGCGCTTCTTATCGGCACAGGCGTTATCGTAACCCTCAGCACAAAAGTATTTCAGGTTTCACACATCGGTCTGTGGTGGAAAAACACCATCGGAAGTATTTTCACATCAAACGTTTTGAAACACCGCAAGGAAAAGGGCGTTATTTCTCCTTTCCAGGCGCTTTGTACCGCTCTTGCCGCAACCGTCGGTACAGGTAACATCGCAGGTGTTGCCGCTGCTATCGCAATCGGCGGCGCAGGCGCAGTTTTCTGGATGTG
>SVMP01000038.1 GCA_015067385.1 Oscillospiraceae bacterium
TAAACAGTATGAAAAAACCGTCCGTATCTCTGGTTCTGGGCGGAGGGCATTCTATCGGTGTGCCGCTTGCTGTTTCAGCAAAATACTCATTTATCGCGCCATCGGCAACAATGACACTACACCCTGTCAGAATGAATGGGCTCATAGTCGGCGTTCCGCAAACATATTCTTATTTTGATAAAATGCAGGAAAGGATATCACGGTTTATTACCGAAAATTCGAATATTTCATCGGAGCGTCTGCGTGAACTTATGACTTCAACAGGAGAACTTATGTCTGACGTCGGAACGATGCTCGGCGGTGAAGAAGCAGTTAAAGAAGGACTTATAAACGAAATCGGAGGATTAAAACAAGCACTTGAAAAACTGGAGGAGCTGACAAAATGATTATTCATTCCGTAACGCCGCAGGAATATATCCTGCCCGCAAAAAACAAAAAAAGGATCCTTTTTACAAGTTCAAAGCACAAATCGACAGACGAAACAGAATTTATGCGCATAAAAAACGGAATCCCGTCTGTTTACCGAAGACGAATTGACGAAGATGAAGAAATTCTTTTTTCAACAGACCCCGAAGAATATTTATAAAGGCGATTGGGATACTGATAAAAAAACAACTCCCCCAAAGGAAACTTCGGGGGAGTAAATTTTATTCAATTGACTGAAATTATTCAGCTTCCGCTTCTTTATTGTGGATAGCTCTGACAGCATCTTTAATAGCAGCGAGAACTGCGGGATCTTTTTCGATCTCCATACGTTTAATAAGCTGGAAAAGAGCACGAGTGTTTTTCATAAGACCGAGAGATTCAGCAGCGGTCTTACGGAAATCGGGATCAGCCGCATCGCAAACAACCTGAGCAATGGGGTCAACATATTTGTCAACACGAAGTTCACCAAGGATACGCATAGTTGTAAAAATAACTTCTTTATCCTTATTGAGAAGACTCTTATCTACAAGACCGAATCTGCCCTTAGTGATAGCCTTAATAAGTTTAGCTTCAAAATCGGTACGACCTTCGAGCAGTTTCTTAAGTTTTTCAGCTTTAAGCTCTTTTTCAGATTTCTGTTTGGGAGCTTTTTCAACTTTTTTGGTATCTTTATCGTTAGTAGCTGTTTCAGTTGCTTTTACCGCGTCTTTATTGTCTGCCATAATAATTCATCCTTTAAGTAATCTATATTATATATTATATAACTTATCCAGCGGTTTGTCAAGAGTTTTATCAGCATTGTTTCGTTTTTGTCGAAAATAACCAAAAGTATCACAAATTATAACCCCAGAATATAATAGCGTAGTAAAAAAAGAAAGGAAAAAAAGAGAAATGAAAACTATGAAAAGTCTATTACCCGGTCAAAAAGGAACGATTTCTGAGATTTCCGATGAATGTCTGCTTAAGATCAGATTAACGGACATTGGTTTTACACCGGATGAGCCGGTCTTATGTTTAATGCAGAGTCCGCTCGGTGATCCGAAATTATATTTTGTTAAAGGTGCCGCATACGCAGTAAGAAACCGTGATGCAGACCGAATAATACTGTACGACAATGAATAAAGGAAAAGACATAAAAACAGTGGCGTTCGTAGGAAACCCAAACGTCGGGAAAAGTACTATTTTCAACGCTGTAACAGGACTTAAGCAACATACCGGAAACTGGACCGGCAAGACTGTTGAAACGGCTGTCGGGCTTTACAACGACGGAAATACTGTTTTTTCATGCATAGATCTTCCGGGAAGTTATTCTCTGACCCCATCATCAGCCGAAGAAGAGGTGACAAGAGATTACATATATTCACGTAAAGCCGATATAATCGTCTGTGTATGTGATGCAACTTGTCTTGAACGAAATTTAACGCTTGTTTTACAGATACTGAAAGTGACAAAAAACGTAATCATATGTTTAAATTTCAACAATGAAGCCGAAAAATGCGGAGTAAAGATCGATTCAGCAAAACTGTCGGAATTATTGAATGTAAAAACAATAAAAATAAATGCGTTAAAGAAGGATGAAATATCAAGACTTGTTGAAGCCGTCAAAACGTTTGAAAAGAAAGACGGATGCTCAGACATCCAACTAAACGCAAAAGAAATAGCATCTGCCTGCATTTCGGGAGAAATACGCCCCAACAAAAGAAACCGCAAAATAGATCTTTTTCTAACGGGGAAAAACACGGCCATCCCTCTTATGACAATTTTTATTGCGATCATCTTCTGGTTAACGCTTGTAGGCTCAAATTATCCGTCAAAATTACTTTCCGAAGCATTCGGGGTAATCCAATCCTTACTAAGAGACTTCCTTCAAAATATCGGCTTAAACGATGCGATATGCGATCTTATCGTTTCAGGCATATTCGGAACGACTGCGACGGTCATATCGGTAATGTTGCCGCCTATGGCAATATTTTTCCCGTTGTTCACGTTTCTTGAAGATATAGGATATTTACCGAGAATAGCGTTCAATCTTGACAGATGTTTCAGCAAATGCGGTTCGTGCGGAAAACAGGCTCTGACCGTATGCATGGGCTTCGGTTGCAATGCGGCGGCGGTTGTCGGATGCAGAATAATCGACTCACCGAGAGAAAGGCTCATTGCAATTATAACAAACAGCTTTGTTCCGTGCAACGGTCGTTTCCCGACATTGATAGCAATAATCACTATGTTTTTTATTTCGGACGGCACTTTTTTATCTTCTGCAATTTCAGCTTTGATCTTAACGGCTATAGTTCTGTTGGGAATTGCCGTCACGTTTTTAGTTTCAAAAATACTGTCAAAAACGATGCTCAAAGGCGAGACTTCATCATTTGTTCTTGAAATGCCGCCGTTCAGAAAACCTCAGTTAAAAAACATAATCGTACGGTCATTATTAGACAGAACATTAAAGGTTTTAACAAGAGCCGTAGCCGTTGCCGCACCTACGGGAGCTGTTATTTGGTTAACGGCAAATACAGAGATAAACGGACATACGCTGCTGTATTACATATGCGGTTTCTTTGACCCTTTGGGACAGCTTTTAGGATTTGACGGAACCGTTTTAACATCATTTATTCTCGGACTGCCTGCAAATGAGATCGTAATGCCGATAAGTGCAATGATATATTCCGCTTCCGGTGCAATGGTCGATATAGGCGACCTTACAATGTTAAAACAGCTGCTTACTCAAAACGGTTGGACAACTGTAACGGCAATATGCTTTACACTCTTCTCTTTATTCCATTGGCCATGCGCCACGACAATAGCAACGGTAAAAAAAGAGGCAGGGTTAAAATATGCGGCAATATCCGTTATGATCCCTACCGCTATCGGCTTTATTCTTTGCGGTACGGTAGCCCTTTTTTCAAAAATACTATCTTTGTAAAGTGTTTCGCTTTTACAAAAAAAAGAAGACAGATGTTCATTCTGTCTTCTTTCGATTTATTCACCTTTATACTTAGCTCGTCTGTTAGGACATGTAAGTCTGGGACAAAGTTCACAGTTTTCGTATTCTACTTCGGAAAGGAAGTATACGCCGGATGTACTTTTTGTTGGATGCATGAGAAAACTTTCAGCAAGGGTAACCCCTATTTTTTCTTTAACTTCAGCCTCTCCGCCAAGCATCTCAAAAAGCTTTTTCTGTTCGCTTATGGGCCACTGTTCAAGAGAACCGGGGTTAAGCGCCGCAAGATGTCCGTCATCGGGGAAAACATCCTGTTTGATCTTTTCTCTGAAAGGTTTACCCTGATGGTAAAGATAAGCAAGTTTTATGGCATCGGCAATGTATCCTTCAAGAGGGTCTGATTCCTTTTTAAGCGCCCATTCTTCAAGCTCAACACCGCATGTATTGATGTAAACCGCTACCTTATCGGAGCCGAGAAGCATTTTTCGAACATAAGGATATGTTATTTCCACATTTCCGATGCTGATGCTCTGTTCATTAACCGTTACGGGTAGAACCTTTAAAAGTGTTTTGGGAGAAGCAATTTCAACGGCTTCTTCCAAAAGCTCTTCGGCGATATCCGCCTGTTCGCTGTCTGCTTCAAAATGGAGCTGTTTAAGAAGATCTTCAAGAGAAGGTTGGAAATTATAAAGAATTACATCGTCCATAAATAATCTCCTCAAGTAAATTAGTAATTACTGTTTTACGTGAACATCCATCTGGGGGAACGGGATAGAGATTCCGTTTGCATCGAAAGCCTTTTTGATCTGTTCGTTAAGATCGAAGTAAACTGCCCAATAGTCGCTGTTTTTACACCAAACACGGCAAGCAAAATCGAGAGAGCTTGAGTTCTGAGTAACGAGACGAGCGAAGGGAGCGGGATCGTCCATAACAAGTTCATGAGCTGCTGCAGTTTCAAGCATGATCTTTTTAACTGTTTCGATATCGCTGGAATAGTCAACGGAAAAAGTAAAGTCAACTCTTCTTGTATCGTGGGTGGAAACGTCTTTAATGGAAAGGTTGGATGCTACGGAGTTGGGGATAACTACGCGGCTGTTGTCCAAGGTACGAAGATATGTATAATAAATACCGATCTCTTCAACTGTACCTGAATATGCTCCTGTATCGATAAAATCGCCTACATGGAAGGGACGGAATATCATAAGGATGATACCGCCTGCAAAGTTACCGAGGCTACCCTGAAGACCGAGACCGATCGCAACGCCTGCAGTACCGAGAAGAGCGATAATGGAAGCCATCGGAACACCGAGAATAGCAACGAAAGAAATGATAACAACAAGCTTAAATATGAAGCTTATTGCGCTTGAAGCAAATTTTCTGACGTCTTCGGAAAGTTTCTGAAAAGTTTTGCTTTTAACAATGAGCTTGACGAGAAGCTTGCTTACATTAAGACCTACGATCAAAAATATAAGTGCGCCTACGATCTTTAAACCGTATGATGTTGCAAAAGAAATAAGTGCTGTGATTACCTGTTCCAAAATATATACCTCCTGATTTTGGATTAATTTGTTATCTGAATTATAGCACATCAACACAGAATTGTCAATATCTTAAACGCAGTGTTACTTAAGTATTATTTTGTCGAAAAAATCTTTAACTTTTCTTAAATTGACACCGCATTTATAAATACAGTTTGACTTACTGTATTTGCTTAATATAAAAATCATGAGTTTTTTCAGTCTGAAAGCCGAGAGATCTGTAAAGATTTACGGCAGGGGTATTTTCCGTTATAACCCAAAGAGAAACCATTCGTTCACCTGATCTGTATGCCTCGTAAATACATTTTTGAACCATTTTTCTGCCCAAACCGCATCCTCTTGCTTTTTCCGAAACGAAAATATCTGTTATTTCGCCGTTGTAAACGCCGCCGCCTGCAATTATCTCATCGTTTTGACGGTAAACAAAATACTTATCTGCGGCTTTCACAAGAAACGAACGGACATTTTCGGTCGCCTGGATCCTTTCGGGTTCAATACCTATACGGTGACGTAAAGGATAAAAAGCATCCGCTTCGGCATTTACGAACTGCAAAAACATACTGTTGTCGTAATTTTCAAAACCCGAAACATAGCTTGCGGATTCGATAAAATATGTCATAAAATGAGAAGAGTATCTTTTTTGAAACCCTATCGATGAAACAAAAGATATAAGTTCCCTGTCATTGGGGAAATCGCAGATAAGACTGTTTATCGAAGTTTTTTTCGCTTGTTCAACAACAGCGGAAAAGAGCGCTGTGCCGATCCCTCTGCGTCTGTATTTCGGACAAACATAAACCGAAAAATTCGCTCTTTTTTTCCCGTCATAAACATCCGAACAGATTATTCCGACAGGTGTTCCGAGAGAGTAAGCGAGAAATGCGTTTTTCGAAAACAGTTCAAGCAACGAAAGTATTTCCTCTTTAGCGGAGAAAGATGCTGTTTCAAGAATACGGTCGGCATCTCTCATCAGAATCGGATCAAATTTAATTATTTTCATATCGTTAAATAGGCGTAAAAGGCGAAAATATCCGCCTTTTACATTTTATGTTATTCTTTTATAATTTCGGGAGTTCCGCGTGTAATGAAACGAACAACGACATCGGGAGTACTGTCCTTATCATGACCGCAAGAGAAGGCAACCGAGGAATTACCTGCAGGGAGGATCAATTCGCCCTGAGGTTCAACTTTTTCTATCGTTTTGAAATTCTTATCGGTTATCTCGGCTTTTCCGTCAAACCCGAAAATAAGATACTGACCGTCTTCAACCTCACAGTCAAACTTGACCGTGCTCTGAGATGTTTTTATCATAATATCTCTAATCGAACCGTCGCCGTCTACTTTTAAGCAGAATGCCGCATTACCCGGATACGGGTTATCAACAGACCAATCGGCGCCGCCGGGCTGACCGGGCTGAAGCTCGGAAAGATCGCAGGTATAACGTTTGGATACAGAAACAGGATAAAGAGAATATTCACCGTTTCCGTTGTCTTCAAGATGCCATTCGGTCTCGGGAAGACGAAGTTTTGCTTTCTGTTCCTCGGTAAACACATTGTTAAGACGAAGCTTATCCCAGTTTTTCATGGCGGTGAGAAGCTCATTGATCTTACCGTGTTTTTTAAGGGTATTGACTCTTATAGTCATTGCGTAACCGCCGTCAAAGCCTGCGGCTTCCGACATTGCCCACTCAACATCTTCGAGAGTTGAACATTCGAATTTTTTATCCGCAAGACGGATAAGGAACCAGCCGAGCATTCTCGGGAAGAGATTGCGGCGGAAGAATGCCTGATTGCGAATTCTGCCTTCAACCTGTCCTGTTCTCATCGCCTCGCCCCAAGGTTCGCCCCAGTTCATACGGCTGTGAATATGCCAGTTAAAATGTTGCAGACGGCTTGCGTCGTTTATTACATTATGGTCGTAGCCGTTCCAACAGTTGTAAACAAAACGTGTGGTCGCATATGTGTCATGTCCGGTATATGAACAGCCCTCAAGACCGTCATAAGATATTTGTTTAAGATCGCATTCGTTGAACACTTTTGCGAGATTTTTACAGAATTCATCCTGAAGGATTATATCGGGGAAAAGAGTTCTGTAAGGATAGTCCCAAAGACGGTAAAGGGTATCAAGCGCATTATGCTCGCTTGCAGTTGTTCCGAATGCACCGCGGACACAGGATGTTAAAACAGCATTTTCACCGTCATCTTTATATTCAGAATAAGTAATAAGTTCGTTGCCGATCTGAACGGTATTGAGAGTCAGCGGATGTTTAAACTGCTCTGCTTTTTCAATAACAATCTCTGTCTGGGATGCATCTATTCCGTTAACAAGCTTAACAGCGCACATTTTAAGCAAATGTTCGCTCGGAACAGGAGTAACATAAGGATCGTTTGTTGTCGTGAAATTAGTAAGAGTATGAACGCCGACGGAAATACCTTGTTCAGCCGCTTTATCGATAAGCTTTCTTGCCTCTTCATTATTTGCGGCAAGCGACTCGCTCCATTCGAAATGACCCCAGTTTTTCTGAGGACCTTCATGATATACATACTGAAGGCCTGCAGTCTTAGCTTTATCAAGGATAAGATCGAAAGAATCCGCGTCAAAATCAGAAATGAGATATGAACGCATTGCGCCTCTTGAAACTTTGCCCCATTCGCCTTCTATGATAGGATGCGGAAGTCCCTGTTCAACTTCGATCTCGCCGATACGTTCAAGAGCATTTTCAGCTTTACAGCCAAAGAATGCGATCTTTGCACCGGGAATAACAGCATCGGGATCACCTTCCGCAAGGGGAAGAACGAGACTGTTTTCAACACCGGAAACTTTAAGATATTCGATCTGATCTCTGCGTCTGCAATAAAGCTGGACAATAGCGCCGTTGTTGACCTTTGCCGCAGTACGGGAGCTGCAGTCCGCACTTCCTACGGATATTCCGCTTGATTCATCGGAATAATCGAAAGAAGCGTTCATTTTATCGTTGTACTTTGCAGGATAGCCTTCAACAGTTTTTATATTAAGAGACTGAGCGCCGAAAGCAACGCCTTTACCTTGGATCACACCTATGATCTCGCCTACAACATCGTTAATATTAACCGAAACAGGTCCGAAGATAATGGCATATGTTCCGTCAGGAACAGATTTAACCTCAAAATTAACACAGACATCGCTTTCGGAAAAAGCCAAAACAAGTTCGCCGACAGCAGTTGTTACAATTACACTCTTGCCCTCAACAACGGCTTTTTCGGGGAAATACAGTTCATCGTTAAAGCATACTGTAACGATCGGAGAATTTCCGAGAGCAATTTCTTCGCCGCAAACATTGATCGAAGAAAAATATCCGTTTTCATTAAGCCCGATCTCTGTATTGCGTGTTTTGAAAGTATAAAGCATAAATAACCCTTCCTTCTTAAATTTTATTTTATTTTGTCAATGACATTTGAATATATTTTAAAATTATATTTATTAGCAAGATCATCCATGAGTTCATTGAATTCAACAGCTTTGAGGGCTTCTTCAGCTGTACTCTGCCACAAAGGAATACCTTCTCCGATATAGAAAAGGATGTGCGCTCCGTCCGCTGCGGTAAAGACAGAAACATCGCCGAAAGCTCTTTCTTCGGATGTTATCCAATCAAAAGAATTATCCGCAAAACCGGAAGCAGAGGTATTTTTGTAAAGGCCACCGTTTTTCGAGGTATTGCCGTCATAAGAATACTTAGTTGCAAGAGAAGCAAAAAGCTCTTCGCCTTTTCCGCCGTTTTCCCATTCGGAAACGATTTTCATCGCATCTGTCTCCGCCTGTTTTACGCCTGCAGAACCGCCGACATTCTCATCGGAAGGAATAAAGATATGTCTCAGGTCATAAGAAAGATACGAGGGAAGACCGATGTCAGAACACATATAGAGAACCAAGCCGTCAGAGCCCGCTACAATAGTATAATCTCCGGATTTCCTTCCGATCTCAAAGCCCCATTTTTGAAGATCTCTGTTGAGGTTTGAATGATATACCTCAGGAACAAAATACTTTCCTTCATTATACTCTGCTTTTTCGGTTTCGTCAAGTATGTTATCATAAAGAAGTTTTTCAAAATCCTTGGGGTCGGTTACAGATTCGGCAAATGCGTTAGCCGCATTGCGAGCCTCTTCATAAGATGCATTATAATCGGATGCTTTAAACTCATAAAAATAGTAGCTTAACGTATGGTAAATTTCGGGCTTTGAATTTGCATACTCCAAGCTCTTTTCATAGGGGATGTCGATTGCATCAATGATGCTGTAATATCTGTTATTGCCGAGAAGTGTTCTTTCAAGATAAGAACGGTATATTTCAACAGTCATACCCTCGCCGAACATCTCTTCGACGGTAATATTTTTATTTGCAAGATGAGCGTTCAAAGATTCTATCTGAGCATCTACCATAGCAATATCATCGGCAGATAAGGTTTCGCCGTTAACACGTGCATCCTCGGCGAGAATACAGTAGTTCTGAAGAGAACGGACCGTAACATCCACAAAATAATCCGCCCAGGTTGAACCTGTTTTTTCTTCCCTTATCTGTTCATCGAGGGGTTTGGAAAAGTCAAGTTCTTTGGTAGATTCAAGACGGGAAGCATATTTTTTCTTGAAACTGGAAATATTTCCGTTATACTGATAACGGAATTCCGCCAAGTTTACGATCGTTTCCCCTACTTTGATTGCGGGAGACTCATCGGATATTGCTCCGCACGATGTAAAAAAAGAAACAGTTAAAGCAAAAACAAGAATAAACAATAAGATTTTTTTCATTATATCAATTCTCCATATAAAAAACATGACCGCTGAAAATATCCAAATCAGATGACGGTTAATGCCATCGGACCGTTGGATATCCGATCAGCGGTCATGTACAAAGAAGATATTCTTCTAAAAAACGTTCAATTTAATTATTTAGCGATGAGGTCTACAACTTCTTCGTTGACAACAATGGTAGCTGCCTCTTTAAGACCGTTGATGTACTCGGAATATGCATCGGAAACGAGAATATTCTTAACGTTGAGTTCCCAGTAGGGCTCAGCGGTGTTTTCGAAATAGATCAAATGAGAACCGTAATCGGAATCGATAACGGTGCAGTCACCTGCTGCTCTGGAAGAATCAAAGATCCATTCGTTGATTGCGTCAATAGTGAAGTAATCTTTGTAAACATTTGTAAGAGTACCGTTGACGGAAGCAGAAGTGTCATCGGAATAAGTAACAGCGAGAGCGCCGAAGCTTTCAGCGGTTGCATCTCCGGATTTCCATTCGTTGTAGATGTCGTTTGCTTTGGTGTTTGCTGCTTTTTTAGCTTCTTCAACAGCTGCGGTATATTCTTCGGTATCAACATGGTTGCCGTCTTCATCGTGTTCATGTTCAACGGTTTCGGCAGCAACGAAGATGTGACGGATATCAACGGTATTGTATCTGTCAAGACCGCAGGATTTGAAATAGATAACATTGAAGCCGTTGTTTGCTTCGATAACTACTTTGTCGCCTTCAACTCTTGCGCTGTCATATACCCAGTTTGCGATCTCTTCGTTGAGAGAGCTGTAGGAAATGTTTTCGCTGAGAGAGAAGTCTTCGGTAAGAGTTTCTTTCTGTTCGTCGGTAAGAACATTGCTGTTAAGATATGCTTCGAAGGAAGCTTCGTCTGTGATGGCATCGAGCATTGCATTCGCAGAGTTGCGAGCTTCGTCCTTGTAGGATTCGTCGCCTTCAGCAACATCTTCGGGAATGGTATAGGTGAAGATGTAAGAACGAACGGTTGCTGTATCGATGTCTTTTTTGTTTTCGTTATAATAGGTTTCGCAATCTTCAGAAGTATATTCATAGGTTGCGAGAAGATCGTTGAGATACTTGTTGGAGATAGTATTTTTGGAGATTATATCTTTGTAAACATTAGCGGTGATGCCTTTACCGAAAACAGCTTCGAGATAATAATCAACGCCGTATCCGAGCTGGCTTACTGCTTTGCCGAGAGAATCGATCTCGTTATCAATTCCTTTTTTCTCGTCGTCACTGAGTTCATAACCCTTAGCCATTGCTTCATTGTAGAGAAGGGTATTTTCGATCAAAGAATTCTGAGCGATACCGTTGAAATAATCTGCCCAGGTGGTAGAACCGTCGATATAAGTCTGTGTGCTGAGATCTTTGCTGAAATCAACACCGAAAATAGAAAGGTAAGAATTGTATTCATTCTGGAAATTGGAGATCTCGTTCTTATAGAAGAACTGATATTCCAAGCCGTTTACCTTTGTTTCGCCAATCTCAATAGCGGTTTTGTTTTCAAGACTGTTTGCCTGTTTTGCAACTACACTCCAAACTATAACTGCAGCAAGGATCGCAATAGAAACAACAAGTGTTATAATAACTGCGGGAGAGAAGCTGGAGTTTGCATTTTTTTTACTGTTTGCCAAATCACTCATCCTATTCGTTTTTTTCTTTTCATTTTACAGCATGTCGGTGCCGAAAAAATGAATATATTTTTAAATAAATGTAAGTATACAGACGAGCAACCTCGCCTTTAAACACATCCTATCTATTCTATAATATTTTAAGCTGTTTGTCAAGCCGTTTCAACAAAATTTGTAAAAAAATCAATATTCTGTCATACTGAGAGCCTTTACCTCGGCATAAAAGAACATATACACGAATATGTTATTGTAAAAAGATTATTCGGAGGCAGAAATGACGGCAAGACTCAATGAATTAAGATATAAAGAAGTAATAAGCATAAGCGGAGGCATGAGGCTCGGATACATAGACGATGTTGAAATGGACGTGACAACAGGCAAAATAATATCCGTGACGGTTCCCGGCAAGCCTCGGTTTTTGGGGATATTCGGCAGATGCGAGGAATATACGGTGCCTTGGGAAAAGATCGTAAGGATCGGTGACGACATAATTCTTGCGGATTACGATATTCCGATACAGTCTGTCTTCCCCGAAAAAAACAATTTCTGGACAAAACTGTTCAAATAAAAAGAGAGGAAAAAAACATGAAAAGGATATTGACACTGATTCTGACCGTTACATCGCTTTTAACATTTTGCACCCGTTCCTATGCGGATTCGGGAGAATTCGATACAAAAGTCTCCGTTAATGTTTCAGCGGAGCTGAATCCTGCATCAAAGAGCTGTATTTTAATGGAATCTTCTACAGGCACGGTGCTTTATGAAAGCAACAAGGACGAACGTTTACCGCCTGCAAGCGTGACGAAAGTTATGACGATGCTGCTTATTTTAGAGGCAGTCGAAAGCGGACGGATCTCTTTTTCGGATAATGTTGCAGCCTCGGAAAGAGCGGCATCGATGGGCAGCACACAGATATATCTCGAACCGGGAGAAGTTATGACCGTTGATGAACTTTTCAAATCGGTAGCAGTTCCGAGTGCGAACGATGCGGCGGTAGCGCTTGCCGAATATGTTGCCGGAACAGAGGACGAATTCGTGCGTCAGATGAACGAACGAGCGGCACAGCTTGGGATGTTAAACACAAATTTCACGAATTGCACAGGTCTTTTCGATGATAGCGAACATTACACAACAGCTTATGATCTCGCGCTTGCAACAAGGGAACTTTTAAAGCACCCGATAATTCACGAATATACGACTATCTGGACAGACAGCCTTCGAAACGGTACGTTCGGACTTGCGAACACAAATAAAATGTTAAGAACATATCCAGGAATGAACGGCATGAAAACGGGCTACACTCAGCTTGCGGGGCATTGTCTGAGCGGTACGGCTGAACGAAACGGAATGACTCTTATCGCGGTCGTTCTCGGCGGTCCGTCTTCGAAAGAAAGGTTTGCAGATGTAGCATCAATGCTCGATTACGGGTTTGCAACTTATTCCGTCATCAATATGGAACGTGAAAACGAGATCGAATTAGAAGTGAGAAAAGGGAAACTGCCGACAGTAAAAGCTGTTGCGGAATGCGGTTTTTCGGCTGTTATAAAAAAAGGGGCAGATAAAAATACGGAGGTAGTAACGGAAATCGAACAATTTCTCGAAGCTCCTGTCGATATCGGAACGCAGGTCGGCACGGTAAGCTATATTATAAACGGAGAAACAGTCTGCGTTGTTCCCATACGAACGACAGAGGCTGTCGAGAAGGCAAATGTAGGCGATTATTTTTTCAGAATAATGGGAACAATGTTAAGTTAAAAGCAAACAGACACACTTTTGTTGCAAACAAATGTTATTATTCAACATAGAAAATGAGTGGGAGAAAGAAAAAAATGAGCTGGAAGATACGGACGGAAATGGCGATAGGAAAAGACAGTGCGAAAACGCTTGAAAACAAGACGGTGGCAGTCGTCGGGCTTGGCGGTGTGGGCGGTCATACCGTTGAAACATTGGCAAGAGCAGGTGTAGGTTCCCTTATTTTAGTTGATAAAGACACGATCTCCGAATCGAATATCAACCGTCAGCTCATCGCAACGACGAAAAATGTAGGCTGTTCCAAAACAGAAGAATGGAAAAAACGTGTTCTTTCCATAAACCCCGAATGCAGAGTTACTGCAATAGAAATGTTCTATCTTCCCGAAACAAGAGATCAGCTTTTTTGCCATGACATTGATTTTATCGTTGACGCAGTCGATACCGTCACGGCAAAAGTCGATCTTATCGAGCAGGCAAAAGCGAGAAATATCGGAATAATCAGCAGTATGGGTTTCGGCAACAAACTCGATCCCGAAAAGATCAGAATTACGGATATTTCGAAAACTTCCGTATGCCGTCTTGCAAAAGTCATGCGCTACGAGATGAAAAAACGCGGAATAACGAAAGTCCCTGTCGTTTTCAGCGAAGAAGAGACTATCACGCCCCACTTTGCAGATGAAAATAACGACAGTCCCAAACCCTCCCCTGCTTCGGTTTCGTGGGTCCCCTCCGTCGCAGGCATCATGATGGGCGGATATGTTGTAAAAAAACTGACTGAATAAATTTTAAAGAACACTTACGGACTGACCGCAAGTGTTCTTTTATGTTTATCTGTATTTTCCCAGGACTTTGGCATATTCGGGGTCTTTCAGAAGTTCCGTGCGTCTGTCGTCGGCAGCATTAAGATGATAATCAAGAGTCCAGGCAAAAATATCGTTATCCGAACGACCGGGAACTCTGCCGTCAAACAAATGATAAAATACGGGGTTTTCTTTCATGCGCTCCGTAAGTTTTTTCGATGCGTAAAGATGTTTTTCCATAACTGCGGTAATATTGCAGTCCTGCCCACCTCTATAGAAGAGATCGTTTTCCGTTCTGCAGATAAAAGACCAGGCAAGCAAAATAAAAAGATCTTCGTTTGTTTCTTCAAAAGAACGCAGGAGAGCTTCGACATATTTCAATGCACGCTCGATCTTTTCATCCATAGAAAGATCAGGGGCGAAGAAAACCGTTCTGCCGAGCTTATCTGCAGCGAATTCAGCAAGCTCAAACATATTTTTACGAAGATGATAATAATATTCTTCCGTGTCTTTAGCAAACAACTGCTCCGTTTTCTGACCGCTCGTGACATACCAATTCGCAAACTTTGTTTTATAGATATCGAGCGCCTCGTCAGTCTTACCTTCGGCATGAAGAATTTTTGCGCGCATATTCCATGCGTTCAGACGTATCGTTTCATCAGTACATCCGTCGAGTATCTTATCGCAAATAAAAAGAAATTCGTCCTTATGTTCAAGCAAAACAGACGGATCGTTATCTGCCTCATATCCGCCGAGATTCCACATATAGCAGTGCATTATTCTGTAATCGTTCGGATAATCTTTATATGCTTTGACGATAATTTCCCTGCCTTCAGGTTCTTTCCAATGTTTATTATACAGTTCTATTATCTCATCTATTTCGGTCTGGATCTTTTCGTGATCGTATCCCATAAGTTCATCGAGAGTTACATCGAAGAAATATGCAAGCGGCTGAAGGAGCGTAATATCGGGGTACGATTCTCCTCTTTCCCATTTGCTGACTGCCGCACAGGTAACATTCATCGCAACAGAAAGCTGTTCTTGAGTGATATTCTTTGCTGTGCGTAAACGTTTGATATTTGCACCGATTGTCATTTTCATAATAAAACCTCCGTTTAATAGAAAATCAAGCCGACGTCTGCTTATGAATATATTATAACACAAAATCGGAAACAGTAAAGGTATTGTCAGGAAACATCAAATAAACCACAGGTTGAAAAATAAGAGCAATACGACTGTTTCAACTTC
>SVMP01000039.1 GCA_015067385.1 Oscillospiraceae bacterium
TATTGATTTTACCGACTTCAAAAAATGGGGCACTCTGGAAAACCTCAAGCCTTTCTTTTGGGACAATGAAATCTATGCTGTAACACCTGCCGCTTGGCCGATGCTTAAATACAGATCAATGGACGGTCCGATGATCGTTAACGAAAACATCATCAGTTTTCTTAACGAAACAGACCCTCGTGAATTTGCTGAAAAAGATGAATGGACATGGGATAAACTTGAAGAATTGATGCCTGTTTACAATCATATAAACGATTCAGGCGACGAAGTCAAGGCATTGTATACAACAGTTCACTGGCTTTTCAGAACAATTCAGCCCACAAACGGTCAAGGCATAGTTTACCAGGATGAAAACGGTGAATACCAGCTCGGTCTCCACTCCGATATAACTTTTGAAGCTATGTACACCGCTTGGAACTGGGCGTTCGGCGAGTATTCATCATTTGTTTACATTGACTTAAACAATAACTGGACCAATATGCTTCAGGCATTCCTCGACGGAAAATCAGTTCTTACGATAATGAACGGCACAGACCTTCTCGGTACACAAAATTCAATTGCTTACCAAATGGATAACTTCGGTGTTGTACCTTTCCCGAGAGGTCCTTTAGGAAACAATACGGCTAACCCGGGTTCAACAATAACGGATACTCGTTTCGGTACCGCAATTCCCTTACTTTGTAAAGACCCTGCTATGTCCGCAATCGTTCTTGATGCAATATACGAACCCCTCCCCGGCTATGAAGAAGAACAGAGCGTTATAGATTATTTGAGACGTAATTTCTTCTTTGACGACAGAGATGTAGCCAATTATATCAGTGCTTTTGAAAATATTATTTACAACTACCGTCCAGAAGGTATTACCGACGTTTATATCGGAATCAAAGGAAACAAGAGCATGAGAGAATGGCTTGACCAATACGCAGAAGCTGATGAAAACAACAGACAGAAGTATGTCGTCAACGTAGAAACATCCATAGACTCACTTTTGGGAGAATAAAAAAATAAGTATAGTGCATCTGTTATAACGACAGATGCACTGTTTATTTATAAAACAAGAAAGGAATCTATGAAAAATGAAACGATTATTTTCTGCAATTATACTGTTTGGTATGATATTGTCTTTCTGTGCATGCGGACAGGTTGACGAAGAAATTGTTCCCGACTATATAACCTCAATCGAGGAAATCGACTTTATGGGAGTTGATTTTCTTTTCGCGCAAAACAATTCCCACAACTCAACGGGAGACGGCTATATGGGTTACCTTATCGATACTGAATTTGCAGATCTTGCAAAAGAAAGAATCGAAGAGGTTGAAAAAAAATATAATGTAAAAATAAAGATCACTACCGATACAAATGTTTCCCAAACAATACAAAACGAGACATATTCAGGTCAAGTTAAAATGGACGCTATTCAGACAGCGTCTCAAGGGATGAGCGGTGCAATAAGAGCCGGATTCATGTACGACCTTGCAGATCTTTCCGATTATATTGATTACAGACAGGCTGAAAAATGGGGTAAAGTCGAAGACTTAAAACCGTTTTGTTGGGACGGAGGAATATTCGGCGTAATCCCTGCAGCATGGCCTATGCTCAAATACAACTCAATGGACGGTCCGCTGATCGTAAATGAAGATATTATCAGTTATCTTAACGAAACAGACCCTCGAGAATTCGTTGAGACAAATGAATGGACATGGGATAAATTCGAAGAACTTATGCCTATATACAGCCATATAAACGACCAAGGCGATGAAGTAACTGCACTTTATTCCAGTGACCATTGGTTATGCAGAACAATGCAGACGTCAAACGGCGAAGGCGTTATCGTTCAGGATTCCGAAGGCGAATATCAGTTAGGTCTTCATTCCGAAAAAACTTTTGAAGCCATGAATACTGCATGGAACTGGGCTTTCGGAGAGTATTCAACATTTGTTGATATCGACGACGGTCATAATTGGCCTGACATGCTTCAAGCTTTTATTGATAAGAGAACAGTTTTCACAATAGTTAGCGCTACAGAACTGATCGGCACAGCGAGTTCAATAAGTTACAACATGTCAAACTACGGCGTTATTCCTTTCCCGAGAGGTCCTCACGGCAACAATAAGACCACATCCGGAACAACGATAACAGGAACCCTGTTCGGAATGGGCATTCCGCAGTTATGTAAAGATCCTGCAATGTCTGCAATAGTTTTAAACGCTATTTACGAGCCGCTGCCGGGATATGAAACTAAACAAAGCATTATTGATTACCTCAGTCAAAACTTCTTCTTTGACGACAGAGACGTTACAAACTTTATAGATGCTTACGACAATCTCTATTATAACTACAGATACGAAGGACTCACGGACGTTTACATCAATCTCAACAAGAGCAAGACTATGAGAGAATGGCTTGACCAATACGCAGAAGCAGATGAAGCAAACAGAGTAAAATACGCTGTTAATATTGAAACAACTGTCAGCGAGCTTTTCGGAGAATAATACAACCCTCAACGCACCCGCAAAAAGCAGGTGCGTTGTTTTTTGCAAAAAGTAACAATACACATATTTAACATATTGACAAATAATTTTTTAAATGATATAATACAATATGTAAATAAATTATAAAAATGAGGCGATCAATCAATGAAAAGCAGTAACAGAATTATTTCATTCATTCTATTGACATTCATGACATTATCCTTCTTCTGTGCATGCGGTGAGCAGGCTGAACCGGAGATCGTCCCCGATTACACGACCGATCTCGGTGAAATAACTTTCATGGGTACTGATTTTATATTCATGCAAAGCAATGGCGAACATTCAACAGGGGAAAACTATTTCGGATACGTTACCGAAACAGAATTTGCCGATCTTGCGATTGAACGGGTTAAAGAAGTTGAAAGTAAATATGATGTCAAAATAGATATTATCACAGGCAAAGATATAGGAGCTACTGTTCAGAATGAAACATATGCAGGTGTTGTTTCAGCGGATGCTGTTCAGGCGGCAAGCAATGCACTATCCGGAATTTTAAGAGCCGGTCTTCTTCATGATCTTACACAGCTTTCGGAGTATATCGATTACACAGATAGCGAAAAATGGGGCAACATCGAAAATCTTAAACCGTTGTTTTGGGACGGCTGTCTTTTCGGCGTGATTCCTGCATCGTGGCCGATGCTCAAATACCGTTCGATGGACGGTCCTGTAATAGTCAATGAAAATATCATCAGTTATCTTAATGAAACAGACCCGAGAGAATTTGTTGAAAAAGACGAATGGACTTGGGATAAGTTCGAAGAGCTCATGCCTGTTTATAACCATATAAACGATTCCGGAGATGAAGTTAAAGCACTCTACACTACTGTACATTGGTTATTCAGAACAATGCAGACAACTAACGGTGAAGGCATAATCGTTCAAGATGAAAACGGTGAATACAAAGTCGGTCTTCATGAGGATAAAACATTTGAAGCAATGGCAACGGGTTGGGATTGGGCATTCGGTGATTATTCATCGTTTGTTTATATCGATCAAAACAACAACTGGACCGCTATGTTACAGGCATTCCTCGATGGAAAATCAGTTCTTACGATCATGAACGGTACCGATCTTTTAGGTTCGGAAAACTCGATTGCATACCAGATGGATAATTTCGCTGTAATTCCGTTCCCGAGAGGACCTTACGGAAGCAACAAAACCGGGTTAGGTTCCACGATAACAAGCACAAGATTTTGCACATCCATACCAATGGCAGCTAAAGATCCCGCTATGTCCGCAATCATTCTCGATGCTATATATGAACCACTTCCCGGATACGAAACAGAAAATAACGTTATCGATTATCTCAGAAAGAACTTCTTCTTTGATGACAGAGACGTTACGAACTATATTGCCGCATACAATAATATCTACTACAACTACAGACACGAAGGTTTGACAGATGTTTACATCAGCATAAACAGTAGCAAGAGCATGAGAGAATGGCTTGACCAATACGCAGAAGCTGATGAAGGAAACAGAGTAAAATACGCTGTTAATATTGAAACAACTGTCAGCGAGCTTTTCGGAGAATAATACAACCCTCAACGCACCCGCAAAAGCAGGTGCGTTGTTTTTTTGCAAAAAAGTAACAATACACACATTTGACATATTGACAAATAGTTTTTTAAATGATATAATACAATATGTAAATAAATTATAAAAAGAGGCGATCGATCAATGAAAAACAGTAACAGAATTATTTCATTCATTCTATTGATATTCATGACATTATCCTTCTTCTGTGCATGCGGTGAGCAGGCTGAACCGGAGATCGTCCCCGATTACTCAACCGATCTCGGAGAGATTGATTTCATGGGTTCGGATTTTGTTTTTCTTCAGAGAAACCAGGAGCATTCAACAGGGGAAAACTATTTCGGATACGTTACCGAAACAGAATTTGCCGACCTTGCCCTTGAACGCGTAAAGGAAGTTGAAGCAAAATACAACATAGTCGCTAAAATCAACACGGATAAAGATATAAACACCACTATCACAAACGAAACGTACGCAGGTACCGTTTCTGCGGATGCAATCCAGCAACAGTCCGACAGTATAAACAGCATTTCAAGAGCAGGTATGTTGTATGGACTTTCGACCTTGTCCGACTATATCGACTATACCGATTCAAAAAAATGGGGCACGATCGAAAACCTTAAGCCATTCTTTTGGGACGGCGATATTTACGCTGTAACCCCTGCTTCATGGCCGATGCTCAAATACAGATCAATGGACGGTCCGATGATCGTTAACGAAAATATTATCAACTATCTTAACGAAACAGACCCCCGTGAATTCGTTGAAAAGGACGAATGGACGTGGAGTAAATTCGAAGAACTCATGCCGATATACAATCATATAAACGATGCAGGCGACGAGGTTAAGGCACTCTACACCACTGTTCATTGGTTGTTCAGAACAATTCAGCCCACAAACGGCGAAGGCATGGTAGTTCAGGATGCAAACGGAGAATATCAGCTCGGTCTTCACACCGACGTAACCTTTGAAGCGATGTACACCGCATGGAACTGGGCATTCGGCGAATACTCTTCATTTGTTTACATAGACACAAGTAACGTTTGGGAAAACATGCTTCAGGCGTTTCTCGATAATAAATCCGTTCTGACTATTATGAACGGCACCGACCTTCTCGGCTCACAAAACTCTATTGCATACCAGATTGAAAACTTCGGAGTAATTCCGTTCCCGAGAGGTCCGTTAGGCAATAATACAACAACTCCGGGTTCAACAATAACAACGACACGTTTCGGAACCGCTATCCCCTTGCTCTGTAAGGACCCTGCAATGTCCGCAATTATTCTCGATGCCATATACGAACCGCTCCCCGGTTACGAGGATGAGCAGAGCATTATAGACTATTTAAGACACAATTTCTTCTTCGATGACAGAGATGTTACAAACTATATCAATGCCTTTGATAATATAATTTACAACTACCGTTGCGAAGGCATCACAGACGTTTATATCGGCATCAAAGGAACAAAGAGCATGAGAGAATGGCTTGACCAATATGCCGAAGCCGACGAAAACAACAGACAGAAATACGTAGTAAACATTGAAACATCTATTGATCAGCTTTTAGGGGAATAATTCAACAACAACATCCCATTTCCAATAAAACGGAAATGGGATATTTTTATATATCGGGGACATCAAACATCATTATCCAGAATCGGTTGAATCTGATTACCTGAAAGAGCTGAGATCAATGTTTCGGGAATTTTCTCCATAACAGCTACAAGAGAAGTTGGCTTATCGGATGGATCATCCTGAACAAAAGGTACAAAGTTCATATTTTTCATGTTCATCAACGCACCGATACTTTTGGCATTGCCCGAAAGAGCATCATTCGTTGAAACTGCGATAACGACCGGTCTGTTATTGCGAAGATGAGCTTTAACAGCAAGAGTCACGGGAGTATCTGCAATTCCAAGAGACAGTTTTGCGAGAGTATTTCCCGTACACGGAGCGACAACAAGAATATCGAGTAATTTTTTAGGACCTATCGGTTCAGCATCACGGATAGTATGTATTATTTTTTTACCTGTGACAGCCTCTATCCGAGCATTGAAATCTTCGGCAGCTCCGAAGCGTGTATCTGTACTGTACGCATTGAAAGACATTATGGGAAAGACATCAAAACCGTCTGCAACAAGCTTTTCAAGAATGGGAATCACTCTGTTAAACGTACAAAACGATCCGCAAAGCGCAAACCCTACACGGATACCGTTTCTCATAAGCATTCCTCCTGTTCGATAATATTTACAACAGTATCTTTAATAAACTGTCCCGCACTCACGGGAGCGACTTTTCCGGGAAGCGAAAGGGACCATACAACATTTAAGCCAAGAGCTTTCGCTTCGTTAAAATCAACACCGCCGGGTTTAGATGCAAGATCAATAATAAGCGCATTTTTCTTTACGGAAGAAAGAACAGATTTATCGAGAACCATAGCGGGAACCGTGTTGAAAATAATATCATACTCCCCTGCTGTTTGTTCGATATTTTTTGTTTTTATTGGCATAATACCCATAGACCGAATACTCGCAAGATCCTCAAAACGTCTTGCGGAAACTGTCACTGACGCATTAAGCCCTTTAAGAAGAGAAGAAAGGACCTTACCGATACGACCGTATCCGACAACAAGGCATTTACTGCCGCAGATCGTATACGGACGTTCCTGCATTGCAATATATACAGCTCCTTCAGCAGTCGGAACAGCATTTAATATCTGAAGTTCCTCACGTTCAAAATAATCAATTGTCTTTATCCCTCGGGAATTCAGTTCTCTGCTGGAAAAACGTCCGCCGAAGACAGTCATTGAAGTCCGAATCTTTTCATAAATATCGCAGAGCTTGACATTATAAGAGAGATACGGTGTATTAAGATGAACGCCGTCCGTGCTGAAAGGAAGCGGTAAAATAACGAATTCAGCATCGGCAAGAAGAGTATCAAGAGAAGAGCAGATCTCAATACCCCGAATATTTTTGGAATAATTATCAAATCCGAAAATTCGGACAGTGTATCCGTCAGCAGCAAGACTTTGCGCAACATGTATCTGACGAAGGTCTCCGCCTGCGACCGCAAAGGTCTTATTTTTATTAATCATATATTTTATATCTCCTTGATATGATCGTATATTAAATGAATCTATTACAATATATGACAACTTTCTCAGAATGACATTGATTTCGGCAGGCGTACATTCTTACACTTTTGTAATGTATACATCACAACTCTACCTATTTTTAAGAAAAAAAAGAGATTTAAAAAGAAAAAAGAGTGGATAATGTATGTTTTTTTTAAGAATATGACAGGAAAATTAAAAGTTAAGGTATTTTCTTTTTTTATGTTGACAATGCTGATTTTTTTTGTTAAAATATGGGCAATTTCAAATTGGGAGGAAATTAAAATTGATACCGCACAGCAATTCAAAACAAGATGTATTGAAAGGCTATGATTCAAACGCAGAAAAAGGTCTGAGTAAAGATCAAGTTTCGCATTTGAAAGAAAAGTATGGTCCGAACAAACTTTCCGAAAAGAAAAAGAAGACCATACTGCAACGTTTCTTTGACCAGTTCAAAGATGTAATGATACTTATATTAATAGCAGCCGCCATTGTTTCTTTCGGTGTTATTGTTTACGAACAAAACTGGGGCGAGCTTTTCGAACCCGCACTTATTCTTCTTATAGTTGTTTTAAACGCTATAATGGGTGTGGTTCAGGAAAGCAAGGCAGAAAAAGCACTCGATGCTTTGAAGAACATGTCAGCGCCTCATGCCAGAGTTATAAGAGATGGCGAAGAAAAGATCATAGATGCTGCGGAACTTGTTCCCGGCGATATAATCAAACTTGAAGCAGGCGATTTTGTCCCTGCCGACGCAAGACTTCTCCATAGTGTAAGCCTCAAAAGTGAAGAGTCTGCGCTTACAGGCGAATCTGTTCCGTCCGAAAAAGATTCAGAGCTTATAATCGATGAAAAGGCTCCGATCGGCGACCGTACAAACATGGTCTTCTCCGGATGCAGTATAACATACGGCACAGCCCTCGCAATCGTAACATCTACCGGTATGAACACAGAAATGGGCAAGATAGCTAATCTTCTCGACAGCGAATCAGACACCCAGACTCCGCTTCAGCAGAAACTTGCACAGCTCGGTAAATACCTCGGTATCGTAGCACTCATAGCATGCGCCGTTGTATTTGTTGTAGGTCTTATGAGCGGCATTCCTATAATGGAAATCTTTATGACGGCTGTTTCCCTTGCAGTTTCGGCAATTCCCGAAGGTCTCCCCGCTATCGTTACGATAGTTCTTTCTATCGGTGTTCAGAGAATGGCAAAGAGAAATGCACTTATCCGCAGACTTCCCGCAGTTGAAACTCTCGGAAGCGCATCCATTATCTGTTCAGATAAAACCGGTACTCTCACCCAGAACCGCATGACACTCGTCAAAGCATATCTTGACGGAAACAAAGAGACAGAAAACATCAGCGAATCAAACTCCGAAGCTATAAGAAAGCTTCTTTCCTACGGTACTCTTTGTTGCGATGGCTCTGTAGTTTTTGAAAACGGCGAAGAAAAACACCTCGGTGACCCGACTGAGACCGCTATTGTTTTTGCCGCATATAAAAACGGCATGACAAAAGACGATCTGAACAGCAAATATCCCCGTCTTGCAGAAATTCCGTTCGACTCTGACCGTAAACTTATGACGACAGTCAATAAGATAGACGGAAAGAATATTGTTATTGTTAAAGGCGCATTTGACGTTATGGCTACACGCTGCGTAAAAGGTGATCTTGAAGCGGCAAAAGTTATGACCGAAAATATGAGCAAGGATGCGCTCCGTGTTCTTGCTGTAGCATTTAAAGAAATAGATAATGCTCCCGAAAATCCGACTTCCGAAGAGCTTGAAAACGGACTTACATTCATGGGTCTTGTAGGCATGATCGACCCGCCGAGACCCGAAGCAAAGAAAGCTGTTGAAATCTGCAGAAAAGCAGGTATCAAGCCTGTTATGATAACAGGCGACCATGTCGTTACAGCTTCCGCTATCGCAAAAGAACTCGGTATTCTCGAAGAAGGTGACCGTGCTATTACCGGTGCTGAACTCGACGCTATGACAGAAGAAGAGCTTGATGCTCAGGTCACCGAAATTTCAGTATACGCACGTGTATCTCCCGAAAACAAGATCCGCATTGTTAAAGCATGGCAAAGAAAAGGTCAGGTCGTTTCAATGACCGGCGACGGCGTAAACGATGCCCCTGCGCTCAAAGCTGCAGACATTGGCTGCGCTATGGGTATTACAGGTACTGACGTAGCAAAAGGCGCCGCTGATATGACCCTTACCGACGATAACTTTGCAACGATCGTCGAAGCAGTTCGTGAAGGTCGAGGTATTTACGCAAACATCAAGAAGGTTGTCGGCTTCCTTCTCGGAACAAATATCGGCGAAATATTCACTGTTTTCGTTGCAATGCTTCTTTTCAAACAGTCTCCCCTGCTCTCCATGCAGCTTCTTTGGATAAACCTTGTCACAGACTCTTTACCGGCAATTGCGCTCGGCATGGAAGCTGTTGAATCGGATATAATGGAAAAAGCGCCCAAACCGAAGAACGAGGGAATCTTCGCAAACGGTCTCGGTGTCAGAATCGTACTTCAGGGCATGATGTTCGCCGCCCTTACACTTATCGGCTTCTGGCTCGGTAAGACAGTAACAGGTATGATAGAAGGCGGACAGACAATGGCATTTATGATACTGTCTCTTTCCCAGGTTGTTCACTCATTCAATATGCGTTCCGACAAATCTATCTTCAAGATCGGTCCTTTCGGAAACAAAACACTCAACCTTGCAGCTCTTGCGGCAATCGTACTCATGGCAATAGTTATGTTTACACCCGTAAGAATAGCATTTGACCTTGTTATTCTCCCCTGGGAGCTTTACCTTATCGGTCTCGGACTTATATTTGTCCCGCTCGTCGTTATGGAGATTGCAAAGGCTGTCGGACTTATCAAGCATAAAAATCACTGATAATAATAAAGAACACCGAAGAATGAAATCTTCGGTGTTCTCTTTTATTTGTTGATCAAAAATTATTCAGCGTATTCAATTTCAGCTTCGGGAGCGTTTTTCTTAACGCTTTCGATACCGTTAAGGCAACCTGCTTTGGAAGAATAGCCTTCGGAAGCAGCAATAGGTTCACCGTTTGTAGCTTTGAGGCGGAAACGATATTCGCCTGCTTTGTCGAGATATACTTCGAATTTGGGGTGTTTAGCTGTTTCAAAACCTTCAACGGTCTGATCTTCGATATTAGCGGCAACAGAATTCTTTCTAACGCTTTCTACGCCTTTTTCACATGCAGCTTTGGAAGAGTAAACCTCGGAAGTAGCGATAACTTCGCCGTTACCTGCTTTAAGATCAAATTTGATGCCGGTTGCAGTTTCTTTAATAACAAATTTTCCCATGAGAGAGCCTCCATATTTATATTTTTTTAATTATAACACATTATACTGAATATGTCAAGATTATTCTTTACCGCTCCAGCAATAAGTACAAAGATCGCACTCATCAAGACCAACAGCGGAGATAAGATCATCAAGACGGTTATAACGAAGAGAGGTAAAGCTGAGTTTTGCGGATATGTCATTTACCATACGCTCATACTCAACAGAATCAGGGTCGAGATAAGGTGCCATTTCGTCGAGATTTGTAACGCCTCTCGAAGCGATCACCCTACGAGCGATAAGGTCCATATCGGATTTTGAACGTGAGAAATTAAGGTATTTGCATCCGAACATTATCGGCGGGCAGGAGCTTCTTACGTGAACCTCTTTTGCTTTATGCTCAAAAAGGAACTCTGCAGTATCTTTCATCTGAGTACCTCGAACGATCGAGTCGTCAACAAGCATAAGCTTTTTATTCTCAATAAGAGACTGAAGCGGAATAAGCTTCATTTTCGCAACGACTTCACGCTGATGCTGATACTGAGACATAAAAGAACGCGGCCATGTCGGAGTATATTTAATAAACGGACGGGAAAAACTTATGCCGGATTCCTGAGAATAACCGATAGCGCAAGGCGTTCCGGAATCGGGAATTCCTGCGACCGTATCCGCAACGACATCATCGCGTTTTGCCATAAAACGACCGCAACGGTAACGAAGTTCTTCTACGTTAAGACCTTCATAGCAAGAAGACGGATATCCGTAATATACCCACATAAACGTACAAACTTTCTTCTTTTTACGTGCAGCTGCGACTGTCTCACATTTATCATAAGTAAGTTTAACTATCTCTGCGGGACCGAGTTCTTTATAATCGGTATAACCGAGATTAATATAAGAAGAGCTTTCAAAAGCCGCACAGAATGCATCTTTTTTAAAGCCTATGGCAATGGGGGTTCTGCCTAAATAATCTCTTGCGGCATAGATCGCCTCCGATGTCATAATAAGCATAGACATCGAACCGTCAATTTGCTCCTGAGCATAACGGATACCTTCAACAAGAGACTCTTTCATATTGATGAGAGAAGCAACAAGCTCGGTCGGGTTTATATCCCCTCCGCTCATTTCGAGGAAATGAGGTGTTCCGTCTTTAAAAAGCTGCTCCACAAGCACATCTGTATTATTTATTCTGCCGACAGTGGTAATGGAGTACGTTCCGAGATGAGAACGAACGATAAGGGGCTGAGGTTCTGTATCAGAGATACAACCGATACCGAGATTACCCTTCATCTCAAGAACATCTTTTTCGAATTTTGTTCTGAATGGAGAATTAGAGATATTGTGAATAGCTCTGTCGAACCCCGCTTCTCCGTAAACAGCCATACCGCCTTTTTTAGTTCCGAGGTGAGAATGATAGTCTACACCGAAAAACAGGTCAAAAACACAGTCGTTTTTTGCAGCAACGCCAAAAAAACCGCCCATATATGCCCTCCATAAATTTATATAAAAACTAATAATGTAAATTTAAACACAGATTTATTATATTACAATTCGACATCTTTTTCAAGCCAGTTCACAAAATTGTTACATACAAAAACTAACTTTTTTTACACTCAAAGCATTGACATGCACCGAGCAAATAAGATATAATCAAATAAAAGTTCAAAACTGAAGGATGCAGAATAATCATGAGACTGTTTATCGCAATAAATTTTTCGGAAAGCATAAAAAAAGAATTGATACGTCAAATAAATTCTCTTAAAGAACAAAGCAGATACGGTAATTTTACAAGAATTGAAAATTTACATCTGACGCTTGCATTTATAGGAGAATCGACTCGTATCTCCGATATAAAAAAAGTAATGGACGGTGTAACGCAAGACAGCTTCAACATATCAATTAAAGGAAGCGGAAGGTTCGGGTCTCTTTATTGGGTAGGATTAAAAAAGGAAAGCAAGCTCTTTGACATTGCAGAGTATTTGAGAAACGAACTTGATAAAAACGGATTTTCCATAGATAAAAAGCCGTTTTCTCCGCATATAACAATAGCAAGGGAGATAGTGTCCGACTCCCCTATCTCTCTTTCTGTAAAAGAGACGGATATGACAGTAAATAAAATATCGCTCATGCGTTCAGACAGAATAAACGGCAAGCTTACATACACCGAGATCTATTCAAAAAATCTTTAAGCAATAAGCCGAAAAAACAATATTGTTTCGACATAACATAATCTTCTCAGAACAGAAACTCAGAGTAATATCAGAGCCTGAACCGAGGGGATTATATTTTTTTGAGATAAGATTAATATTCGGGATATTTGTAACTTTATATTATAAACATAATAATCAACGATCAAAAACTCATTTTTACTTTATAAAATGGATAGAATTTGAGGGTTGACAAAAGCAAAAAAACGGATATAATTATAGTATAAATATATATAATAAATTGTTTTATGCAAAAAAAATAACAACCGATAAACACAAAAATTTATCAATTTATTTTGTCGTAAACAGTTGAAAAATAACTAAGTTTATGCTATAATTGTATTATAGAAAGTTTGGTGTCGCACGGTAATGTTGTAAAAAAGAATGCGAAAACCACAAAAACCGTGATAAATCAAAGAAAAAACAGTTTCTTACGATACGCCGTTCGACATAAATGTTCCGAAGCGTATCGATGTTAATTATCGATACATATTTATCGATAATTTATACAGAAATACAAAACAAAAAATTATCATAAATTTTAGGAAAGAGGTTTCTTTTATGAACAAGATCGCAATAATCGGAACAGGCTATGTAGGCTCTACAATCGCATACACTCTTACTATAAACGGACTTGCATCCGAAATCGTAATGCTCGACATAAATGATGAAAAAGCAATCGGAGAAGCCCTTGATATCAGACAGGGTACCCCCTTCTGCAATCCCTGCAATATTTACGCAGGCGATTACAGCGACATTAAAGGATCGGATATCGTAATCGTAACATCCGGTATTGCAAGAAAGCCCGGTCAGACAAGACTTGATCTTGCGCAGACAAATGTTAATATCCTCAAATCAATAATCCCGGATCTCGTAAAGAATGCGCCCGATGCAACATACGTACTCGTAAGCAATCCTGTTGATATTCTTACTTATGTATTCTGCAAATATTCCGGCATTCCCGAATCAAGAATAATCGGTTCCGGTACGATTCTCGACACTGCACGTCTCCGTGCGAGAATTTCCGAATATTATTCCGTAAGCCAGCACAATGTACACGCATACGTTCTCGGCGAACACGGCGATTCATCATTCATTCCCTGGTCTATTGCTAACATTTCAAACGTACCCGTTGAAGACTATGCAAAATCAATAATCAACGGTGCGGCATATCCCGAACTCAAACGAGAAGATGTAGAAGATTATGTACGCAAATCAGGTGCGCGTGTTATTGAACGTAAGGGTGCAACATTCTATGCGATCTCAACATCCGTATGTCATATCTGCAAATGCCTTCTCAGCGGCATAGACACAACTCTTACCGTATCAACCATGACACACGGTGAATACGGAATTGAAGATGTTTGCCTCAGCCTTCTCAGCGTTGTCGGACACAAGGGTTCCCACAGCAAGGTTTACCTTCCCCTTAACGATAAAGAGATCGCAGATCTCCATGCAAGCGCGGAAAGCCTCAAGAGCGTAATTAAATCGCTTTCCATATAATATAAGTTTATAATATATTTTAATAATTTTTGAGTCGAAAGGATAAGAGAATCAGAATTATGGAATACCGTATTGAACATGACTCAATGGGAGAAGTAAAGGTTCCCGCTGACCGTCTTTGGGCGGCTCAGACACAAAGAAGCCATGAGAACTTTGAAATCGGTGTAGGTATCGAAACAATGCCCGCCGAGATCATTCACGCTTTCGGGGTGCTCAAGAAAGCAGCCGCTGTAACAAACAACGCACTTCGCCCCGAGAAAATGACAAAAGAAAAGCTTGATGCAATTGCACAGGCTTGCGACGAGGTTATGGCCGGAGCACTTAACGACCACTTTCCTCTTGTTGTTTGGCAGACCGGTTCCGGTACCCAGTCGAACATGAACACAAATGAAGTTATTGCGAACAGAGGAAATCAGATCCTCGGCAAAAAACTTCTTCACCCCAACGATGACGTTAACATGAGCCAGTCATCCAACGACACATTCCCGACAGCTATGCATATTGCGGCTGTTCTCATACTTGAAGATAAACTCATTCCCGCAGCTCAGACCCTTATTGAAACATTTAAGCGTCTCGAAGCAGAAAACGAAGGCATCGTTAAGAGCGGCAGAACACATCTTCAGGATGCAACACCCATAAAATTCAGCCAGGAAATCAGCGGTTGGAGATCCAGTCTTGAAAGAGATGTTGAACTCATCAAACGCGCTATCGAACCTCTCCACGAACTCGCACTCGG
>SVMP01000214.1 GCA_015067385.1 Oscillospiraceae bacterium
GCGGCGGCGACTCTGCAGCAGCAGTTGAACAGCTCGGTTATGCTGAAAAGATGACTCACATCTCCACCGGCGGCGGCGCATCCCTCGAATTCCTCGAAGGTATCGAACTTCCCGGTATTGCTTGCCTCCTCGACAAATAAGTACATCGTTTAAAATTTAAAATAAACAAGGTTAAAGGAATTATGCTTCCGGAATTCATGTGATTCCTGAAAAGTAATTCCTTTTACTTTTATACAATGAAAGGTGAATAAAATGAACTACGATAAGAGAAAAACAATAATTGCAGGTAACTGGAAGATGAACAAACTTCCTTCCGAAACATATGATTATATTAAAGAGGTTGCTGCTAAAGTTGAAGGCGCAAAATGCGAAGTTGTTGCATGTGTACCCTTTGTAAACCTTGCAAACGCTATCGAAGCTGCTAAAGGCACCAATGTTAAGATCGGCGCAGAAAACCTCCACTTCATGCCCAGCGGCGCATTCACAGGCGAAGTAAGCGCTGCAATGCTCAAGGACATCGGTGTTGAATACGTAATCATCGGTCACAGCGAAAGACGTCAGTACTTTGCTGAAACAGACATTACCGTTAACAAAAAAGTTATCGCAGCTCTCGAAGCAGGTCTCAAGCCCATCGTATGCGTAGGCGAACTTCTCGATGAAAGAGAACAGGGCATCACCGCTGAGATCGTTTCCATACAGACCAAGATCGCATTCATGGGCGTTGACAAGAGCGCATTCAAGAACATCGTTATCGCATACGAACCCGTTTGGGCTATCGGTACAGGCAAGACCGCAACTTCCGATCAGGCTGAAGAAGTTTGCAAGATCATCAGAGACGTTCTCTGCGACCTTTACGATGAAGAGACCGCAGAAGGCACCACCATCCAGTACGGCGGATCCATGAACGCAGGCAACGCAAAAGAGCTTCTCGGCAAATACGATGTTGACGGCGGTCTTATCGGCGGCGCATCCCTTAAATCCGAAGATTTCGCAACTATCGTAAAAGCTGCTGAATAAGAAAAAACAGACCGTCGGTTGAACAAAAAATAAGGAGCTTATATGAACGATTTTCTGAAGATCATTTCGGAGCTTAACATTGTTTCGACAGCGGTCAGACTTCTGCTTGCGCTCATTCTCGGCGGAGCCATCGGCTTTGAACGCGGTTGGAGAGGGCGTGCGGCAGGTTTCAGAACACACATTCTGGTATGTATAGGCGCATGTTTGGCTACATTGGCAGGGCTTTACGTTACCGAGATACTCGGCTATAACACAGACCCGACACGTATTTCCGCGCAGGTCATATCCGGCATCGGCTTTTTAGGCGTCGGCACGATACTCATAACCGGAAATATGCAAGTTAAAGGACTTACCACTGCTGCAGGGCTTTGGAGCACTGCGGCGGTAGGTATATGCGTAGGCGTCGGTTTTTACAGTGCCGCAATATTGGCAACGTTGCTGCTTGTTTTTGTAATTGTATTGCTTCATAAGCTCGACAATGTATTTTTCGCTCATTCCGCAGACCTTGAAGTATATCTTGAGATAATGGGTGCGGAAAATATGAACAAAACAGTGGGAAACATCAAATCACTCGGCTACCGTATAAGCGAAATGGATATTCATTCGGCAAAAAGCGGAACGCCGAATGCGATAGGTGTTGAAATGACGTTAAAAACCGTCGGCAAGAAAAACAAAGAAAAGCTCGTTGCCGATATTCAAACAATTGAATGCGTATCTTTTGCAATACAGAGAGACTGACCATGAATTATACAGAATATTTCTCCTCATTAAGAGGTAAAAACATAACTGTTGTCGGGTTCGGAGTAAGCAACCGCCCGTTTGTTTCAATGCTTACGGAAAACGGTGCAAACGTAACCGTAAGAGATAAAAACGAAATAAGTGACGATGTTCGAAGTGAATTCAAGGACGTCAATTTTATAACGGGTGAAAGCTACCTCAAAAACATGACCGATGAGTTTATTTTCAAAACACCGGGCATGAGAAGAGACATTCCCGAATTTCTCGAAGCCGAAAAAAACGGTTCGAAGGTAACGAGCGAAATGCAGTTATTTTTCGAGCTTTGTCCGTGCAGGATAATAGCGGTTACGGGAAGCGAAGGAAAGACGACGACAACGACCCTGATCTTCAACATATTAAAAGAGCAGGGCCACACGGTATTTTTAGGCGGCAATATCGGAACCCCGCTTCTTCCGAGAATTTCTCAGATGAAGCCCGAAGACATAGTTATAGCCGAACTTTCCTCGTTCCAGCTTTTTGATATGTCCGTAAGCGCCGACACAGCCGTTATAACAAATATCGTTGAAGAACATCTCAACTGGCATACGTCTATGGCGGAATATATCGAAGCAAAAAAGACCGTATTCTGTCATCAGACGGAAAACGGCAGGCTTATTCTTAACGCAGACTACGAAACGACACGTTCTCTCGCCTCGGACGCAAAGGGCAAAACAGAATTTTTCTCAAGAAAAACATCTGTTGAAAGCGGAACGTTCCTTAACGAAAACGGTTTTATCGTTCATAAGGATGAGACGGGTTCGATAATGCTCTTACACAAAGATCAGATAAAGATCCCCGGCGACCACAACGTTGAAAACTTTATGGCGGCGATCTGTGCGACATGGGGGCTTGCCGATATTGCGACCTACAGAAAGGTTGC
>SVMP01000215.1 GCA_015067385.1 Oscillospiraceae bacterium
CGAATCGCCGACAACTTTCGGACCGATGATGTTTCCGTCCAACTGTTGAAGGACGATTATAAATACTGTAAACCATACGGCTTGCATCGGGTCAACAAGCAAAAGTAAAAAGATAGACGGAATAGCTCCGATAAACGGACCGAAAATGGGAATTACGTTTGTTACCGCAACAACAACGGAAATAAGAAGGGTGTATTGAAAACGGAAAATGCTCATGCCTACAAAACAAAGCATTCCGATTATAAGTGCATCGTAAAGTCTGCCGCTTAAGAAGTTGCTGAAAACCTCATGACTTATTTCAAGAACTTCATATGTCTTTTTCGCAAGTTTCTTGGGAGCGTATGCATCAAAAAAATGTTTGCATTGACGTAACAGGGACTCCTTGCTTGCAAGCATGTATATAGACATAACAAAGCCGAGAAGAGTGTTCATTACCGAAGAAAGAAGTGACTTTGTCATGTGGAAAAGGTCGGGGAATATTCCCGATAAAATATTCGGCAGGGCAGAGGTCAGTTCTGTAAGCTTCTGGGTAAGGAATTCCGCAATTGAGATCTTTGCGGCTGTCGTGTCAGCTTTTCCGCTTTCAGGGTCGAGCGGCGTGAGGATCGGTTCTGTGAATGAAAAATCAAAAGGCAGCCATTCATTGAAATCATTGAGCAATTTGTTCAAGTTTTTAATGTACAGTTCTATATTGGTAGATATCTGAGCAACGCTGTTTGTTATTTCGGGGATAATGAGCCAAAGCAGCAGAACGATCATCGCAAGGAAAAGAATGTAAACAGTCAATAAAGAAAGTGCTTTTCTTAGATTTTTTAATCGGGCTTCGGCTTTTTCTGATCGTGGCTTTGACTGTTTCTTGGAATTTTTTTTGTTGATCGGCGTTTCATATAGCTTTAAAAAAAACATGTAGGGTCTGTTAAGTAAAAAAGCAATTGCAAAACCTATAAAAATAGGTGATAGCAGGGCTAAAAGCCAACCGACGGTTGAAATTACCCACTCAATGTTTATAATGACTGCAACCAGCACAACGCAATATGCGATAATAAACAGGATGCTTTTAAAGAGTTTTTTATCCATTCTCGCTCTCCTTACCGTATGATTTTGTGTTTGTTGTTTGTTAAAAAAATTATAACACAAATGGATTTAATTGTCAATTCCGAAAATATTAAGAATTACGGAGAATTTGTTTAATATGGATGTTGAAAGATTCGATCTGGCTTTGAAAGAAACAATTGAAGCCGAGCGACTCAAAAACGGCATAGGAACGTACTCCGAAGGTACGTTACATGCTGTGTTAAAAAAGTATTTCGAACCGAGTAATGAGCGACATGAGCTCAAAGTAGGAAGATATGTTGCGGATATAGTCGGGCAGAACGGTATAATTGAAATACAGACACAGCAGCTGTTCAGAATGAAAAATAAAATAAAAGCGTTTCTTGAAGTGTCGGATGTTACGGTCGTTTATCCAGTTTCTTCTTCTCGATATGTCAGATGGATAGATTCTGTAACAGGTGAGGTCTTCGGTAAACGTAAATCTCCCCGAAAAGAAAGTGTGTACGAGGCGATCGTTGAACTGTATGCCCTTCGGGATTTTGTGTCGGACCCGGGTTTCCGATTTATTGCCGTTATTCTTGAAACAGAAGAAATGAAATATTTTAAAATGGACAAATACGGAAGAAAAACAACGGTCAGACGTTTTGACCGTATTCCGTTAAAACTGATTTCCGAAGAACATTTCTTCTGTAAGGAAGATTATTACCGTTTGATTCCGGAGGGCTTGTGTGATAACTTTACATCATCTGATTTTGCAAAGAGCGCAAAAATACATAGATCGTGTGCTCAGACAGTTTTGAGCTTTTTAAATATCATAGGGGTCGTTTCTCGTGTAGATCGAAATAAAAACGGATATATTTATACTGTTTGCAGATAGTATTGCCAAAAATGTTTATTTGATGAATATAATCACATCTGTTTGGGAAAAATCATACTGAAAAGGATGTGGTTTACTTTGAAAAGAATTATTGTATTTACATTTTCCGTGGCTTTTATTATTATGTTTAACATTACATCGGGTGCCCTTACACGTAAACTTCCGATCGGATCCGTGAAATATGACGGTAAAATAATAAGTTTACAGACGGTCGCTTCTTCAAACAATGATTTTGATCAGTATATTAAATATGAAATTGCAAATGCGGTATCTGTATATGTAAATGAACTGTTTTGCGGTTGCGGCGATCTGACATATGAATCGGCTGTTAAGTTGCTTCATAATGAGATCAATAATATAAAGAAGCTTTGTGTTAAAACAGCCGAGACAGAGGAGTATTATGAAAATATAACGGCAGAGTTACTTTATCCCGGTGAAAACAGTTATTTTTCAAACGGTTATTTACATGAAGCAAAATATCCGACACTTCGGATCTTGATAGGCGATGGGGACGGAAAGAACTGTCAGAAAATTATTTGGGAACAAACCAATGTTTCTAATAAAGATATTGTGTGTGAAGAATATACAATTGCTTCATCGGTTTTCCCTTCAGATGTAAAAATAGATATATGGCTCGTCGGTGCGATAAAAAATCTGATGTCTATCT
>SVMP01000216.1 GCA_015067385.1 Oscillospiraceae bacterium
GAACCCTTAACCAATTTATAAAATTCTTCGCCTTCCTCAAGAGTTGAAGCAATAGGCTTTTCACAAAGAACATGCTTACCTGCAGCAAGACAATCTGCAAGAATAGCCAAATGCGTTTTTACGTATGTAGCAATTATAACAATATCCACATCATCACGTTTTATCATTTCATGGTAATCGGTGTCATAAAGCACAGGCTCTCCGCAAGAATATTTTCTTGAAAATAGTTCGGCCCTTTCTTTAACAAAATCAACTACACCTACAATTTTAATGTTATCTCGGTAATAAATATTTTCAATATGTTCTTGTCCGATATGCCCGCAACCGATAAGAACAACTCCGTATACTTTTCCCATAATGTATACCCCTAACAAAAATATAGTTTTATTTTTCACTTTATTAATATAGCACCACATGCTACTTCATGATAAATTATAACACAATTCGACACAAATATCAACATCAAAATTAAAGGTTCAAATTATTGTCAATAAAAAACCGCTCATAAGGACAAAACTATTAACAAAAGCACTTGATTTCCTACAAATTTTGATGTATAATTGTAGTAATGATATTTTTACTGAAAAGGATAACAAATTGATAATAGATTTTCATGTTCACACATTCCCTGACAAGCTTGCTCCGAAAGTAATTCCCAAGCTCGCAGCTGCTGCCGGAATAGAACCTCAAACAGACGGTACGGTTTCGGATACATTGAAAAAAATGAAATCATGGGGTGTCGACAGAGCGGTTCTGTTGAATATTGCAACAGCTCCATCACAGCAGACAACCATAAACAATGTTGCAGCGACAAACAACTCTCAGCCCTTTTATACTTTCGGTTCTGTGCACCCTGATGCAGAAGATAAAATATCGGAGCTGAAACGAATCAAAGAATTGGGACTTTACGGAATAAAGCTACACCCGGAATACCAACAGTTTTTTATAGATGATGAAAAAGCTTTTCCGATATACGAAGAATGTTCGGCATTAAACCTACCGATAACATTTCACGCAGGCTGTGATCTGGGTTTCGGTCCGCCCGTTCATGCAACTCCGGACAGATTAAGAAGAGTTCTGGATATGTTTCCGAAGCTTACTGTAATAGCAGCACATTTCGGAGGCTACAAATGCTGGGACATGGTTGATTATTTTCTTGTCGGTAAAAACATTTATTTCGATACATCATTCACAGCAAATGAAATTGATCCTTTACGAATGAAAGATATCATAAAACAGCACGGCACAGATAAAATACTTTTCGCTTCTGACTGCCCTTGGAAAAAAATGTCTGACTCTATAATACAAATAGAAAAAACAGGACTTCCGACTGCTGATACAGACAGAATATTTTATAAAAATGCATTGGAGCTGTTAAGCAGATGAGAAAATCTGACAAGCCGCAAACCGGCATCACAGAAATAGACATTCACGGTCTTAATAAATATCAGGCAAAAATCCTTATCGAAAGCAGGCTGAAATCCGCACCAAAATCCGTATACAGATTGAGAATAATACACGGTTATCACAACGGAACAGAACTGCGGGATATGGTAAGAAAAGAACTCGGAGCAAACAAAAAAGTGCTCAGAGTAGAAATGGGACTTAACCAAGGCGAAACAGATCTTATTTTAAGAGAATTATTTTAAATTCAATATATTCTTAATTATAGAAAGGAACATTAAAATGGCAGAAAAAAGAATTATCGGAGACTATCCCGTAATAGGTATCAGACCTACAATAGACGGCAGAAGAGGCGTACTTAAAGTACGTGAAAGTCTCGAAGAACAGACTATGGGCATGGCAATTGCCGCAAAGGAATTATTTGAAAAGAATCTCAGATACTCTAACGGAGAACCCGTAAAAGTAATTATTGCAGATACTACAATCGGTAGAGTAGCAGAAGCCGCAGCTTGTGCAGATAAATTCAAAAAAGCAGGTGTTGACATTACTCTTACAGTTACTCCCTGCTGGTGCTACGGCGCAGAAACTATGGATATGGACCCCATGACAATAAAGGGCGTTTGGGGCTTCAACGGAACAGAAAGACCCGGTGCTGTTTATTTGGCATCAGTTCTCGCAACACATGCTCAAAAAGGTCTCCCCGCATTCGGAATCTACGGTCACGATGTACAGAATGCAGATGACAAAACTATTCCCGCAGACGTTGAAGAAAAACTTCTCAGATTTGGTCGTGCAGCAGTTGCAGCAGCTTCCATGAGAGGTAAATCATATCTTCAGATCGGCTCTATCTGTATGGGTATCGGCGGTTCTATCATTGACCCGAACTTCATTGAAGATTACCTCGGCATGAGAGTTGAATCTGTTGACGAAGTTGAAGTTATCCGCAGAATGACAGAAGAAATTTACGATAAAAACGAATACGAAAAAGCTCTTGCATGGGTTAAAGAAAAATGTATCGAAGGTTTCGACAAGAACCCCGCAGAATATCAGAAATCCCGTGAAGCAAAAGACGGTGACTGGGAATTTGTTGTTAAGATGATGTGTATAATCAAAGACCTCATGAACGGCAACCCCAATCTTCCCGAAGGCTGCGAAGAAGAAATGGTTGGTCATAACGCAATAGCTGCAGGT
>SVMP01000040.1 GCA_015067385.1 Oscillospiraceae bacterium
CGTTCAGAACACTCAATCCGAAATATCAGTGGGTGGTTGAACCCGGTCAGATGAGAGTTATGGTTGGTTCAAGTTCTGCAGACCTTCCTCTCCAGTCCGACTTCATGATCGTTAAATAAATAAAACCAAATGAAAACAGCCCTGCAACGGGGCTGTTTTCTGCATTATGATATAAGACTTGACATTTTCTTTCTATCATGTTATAATAGAATAAATAATTATCAAGGATGAATAATAATGAAAATACAAGAATCAGGCGAAATGTATCTTGAAAGCATACTGGTTCTTCGGGATAAGTTACCGCAGGTCAGAGCTATAGATATAGTCAACTATACAGGATACACAAAACCAAGTATAAGCAGAGCACTCGGACTTCTTAAACAAGATGACCTTATATCTGTTGATAAATCGGGATATATAACACTTACGACTAAAGGCGAAAACTGCGCAATTAAAATTTACGAAAGACATAAAGTTCTCACTGAATTTTTTGTACAGATCGGTGTGGACAGAACAACTGCGTCTGCTGATGCCTGCAAAGTAGAACACGTAATAAGCGATGAAACCTTTAATAAAATAAAGGATCATATATCCGATAAAAATGAATAATTCCATAAGAGAACATCTTATTAAATTACAAGATCGAAAACATGCCGATTTTTGTTCAAAACTAATGCCGACTGTAAATCCTGATTCTATACTTGGCATTAAGACCCCTGTTTTAAGAAAATTAGCTACTGAAATCAGCGGGACACACGAAGCGGATAAATTTCTTTCGGATCTGCCTCACAAATATTTTGAAGAAAATAATCTTCATGCATTTCTAATAGAAAAAATAAAAGATCCTATTGATTGTATCAAAGCAATAGAAGCCTTTTTACCGTATATCGACAATTGGGCAACCTGCGACTCACTTCGACCCAAAGCATTAAAAAAAGACTTAAATTTATTGAAAATAAAAGCCATTGAGTTTATCCATTCAAGAGAAACATATACCGTACGTTTTGGAATAGAAATGTTTATGGTAAATTTCCTTGATAAAGAATTTAAAATTGAGTACAACGAGTTGGTTTCGCAGGTTAAATCAAACGATTATTATGTTAAAATGATGATGGCATGGTATTTTACAACAGCCCTTACAAAACAATACGAGTCAACGTTACCGTTTATTGAAAATAATGCCTTAGACAAATGGACGCATAATAAAACGATTCAAAAAGCCGTTGAAAGCTACAGAATAACAAAAGAACAAAAAGAATATTTAAGAACACTCAAACGAAAAGAAGACATTGCATAAGCAACGTCTTCTGTTTTTTAGTACATTTTCCAATCCTGAATCGGTCTGTTATCCGCAAGAATCTCAGGTTTATTTATCATGCTGTCCTCGTCCGTTATTTCTCGTATAACTTTACACGGAACACCTGCAGCAAAAGATCGGGGCGGGATATCTCTTGTTACAACACTGCCTGCACCTATTACACAGCCATGTTCTATTGTAACCCCGGGACAAATCGTAACATTTGCGCCAAACCAGCAGTCTGAACCAATTACCACAGGTTTAGCATAGCAAAAGCGTTTTTCATTGCCATCTTTATCAAGCATCAGCTTTCTTTCCTCTGCAATCATAGGATGGATAGGTGTAACGATTGTGACATTGGGGCCGAAGTTGCAGTCATCTCCTATAGTAACCAATGCATCATCCTGAACAGTGAAATTATAATTAATAAAAACACGTTTTCCGATCTTTGTATGCTTTCCGTAATGAAAGAAAATCGGTCCTTGCATAAAACTTCCTTCGCCGAATTCAGCAAGGATCTCTTTTGCAAGAGCAGAACGTTTTTCCGTTTCGTCCTCATATGTATCGGTATAATCTTTGCTGAGTTTATGAGATCTTAATTTAATCGCTCTTAGTTCGGGATCTCCGGGACAAAAAAGAACACCTTTTAAAATTTTCTCTTCTTCTGTCATATGAAAAACACCATCCTTTGTTTAACATTAAATATATATCTTATGAAAGCTTATACAGTTCTTCTGCAGCAAATCGTGCTTTGGTAACAGAAACAGAGTGATCTTTCGGAAAGCAGTAATATAACATTTTACTGTTCCCCAAACAAATAACATCACCGATCTCATACCAGAAATAATCAACATTAAGAGTGTATGAAGCTGTAGGTTTTTGATTATACTCAAGATCCCCTTCGCAACCGATAAGACTAAAACCGTCTTCTGAATGTTTCAGGCGTCCATCCCCTACTTTATACAGACATTTCATATCAGCGAGAATATAAATATCAACATCGGATTCAAAATAATAACTACCATTCGATATTTCCGATTTTACACATTCTCTTTGCCAATTATACCAATCTGGAATATGTGAAAATTCCGTTGTTCCGTTAGTTGAAGAAATATATCCGTATTCATCAAGCTGATATTCTTTTCCGCACGAGGAACATGTTAAAAATATGCCGTTACCATTCATTGATCCTTCGGTATTACAAGAAGGACATTTATACAAAACTCTGTGAAGACCGTCTGCACGAAAGTCCTCATCAACACAAATCTTGTTATCCTGCTGATACTTAAAAGCATCGAATGAGAATTCATTCCTAAGTATATCATTCAATTCTTCGACTGTTTTGGATTCAATATCTTCGGGAGAGAGAATATACTTCATTTCAGCAGTTACATTAACTTTACGCAATTGAAGATTATTATACAAAGGATCTCTGAGAAAAGCTCCTTGAGTTTTAATCATAACAACAGGAACACGAAATATTTTTAAAGATTTCCCGAGACTGTCGGGTATAGGAATTGAGGTTCCATCAAAAGAATAGCCTGCTTCGGGATACATTAAAACAGAGCTTTTAAGCGTTTTAAAAGCGTAGATCATATTCTTAACAAGAGAAAGATCGGTAACAAATTTTTTTGTCGGTATACAACCCAAAAGTCTCATTAAAAGATTTTTTCCGACAAAGCCGTCTGTTGTGCAAACGATGTTAAAAGGGCGAGGATAAATGACCGTAGATGCGATTTTTAAATCAATAAAACTTGAGTGATTCATCAGATAAAGGCACGGCTCATTTTTCCCAAGCTTATCCATTCCTATTTTATTACATTTAAAATTAACGGCAAACATATCCGGAAAAGATAATATTTTCAAAAGCGTTCTGAAGACTATCGATTGTTTTAAAGGTTTTATTTGTTTCGGTTGTGAAATAGAAGACACAAACTCAAAACTTCTGTTTTTTGTTTTAATTTTCATGACAAATCACTTTTCGCTTTTTTTTAATTATATCATGTAAAAACAATTTTGTCAACTAAAATGTAAGATCCCAAAGAATAACAAAAAGAACAGTACCGATCGATACTGTTCTTATATATTTTAAAGAAAAAATTTATTCTGCATCAACATTTTTTTCGGTTTCTTCTTCGCAACCACAGGAACATTCGCCTTCGCAGCAGCAATCTTCACCTTCGCAACAGTCATCTTCGCAGCAGCAACCGCAAGCATCTGTGTTTACGTGATCAACAGAGATATATTCTTCACAATCACAGCAGCAATCGTCTTCGTCGCAACAACAATCGTCTTCACAACAGTCATCGCCGCAACCGCAACAACCGCAGCCTTCGAGTTCTTCAAGTTCTTTAGCTTCTTTAATAGCTTTAACAGTTTTATATGCAGCAACAGCGGCAACGGCAGCAACAGCGCCTACAGCGAGACCGATCAAGAATTTACTGGAATTTTTCATTTAAATACCCTACTTTCAAAGTTAATTATTACACATAGATATATTATACGTATTCTTTATATTAATGTCAAGAGAAAATTGTTAAATTTAAGTAGAAATTTTCTTGTCAAGATAATTTAAACTTAAACAATAAATTATAATGAGAAATAAATTTTATAATAAAAAGTTTACCCATTATAAAACAGATTATCCGTTTTGTAAAAAACAGACACAGCACTACTTGGGAATAATATCTATAAGAGCAGGCAGGATCATGACTTCTCTTATGCCAATATCCTGCCTGATTGTAGCTTTATTTCTAAACAGATTAAATATTACCCGAATAGTTGGGAGCTTCTTTGGTAATGCTAATGTCGTGAGGATGGCTTTCACGAAGACCTGCACTTGTAATTCTAACAAAACGACCGTTCTCCTGAAGATCGGGGATTGTTGCAGCACCGCAATAACCCATACCGGAACGGAGACCGCCGATAAGCTGGAACACAGTATCAGAAAGAGTTCCTTTATAGGGAACACGACCTTCAACGCCTTCGGGAACAAGCTTAGACTGACCTTCCTGGAAGTATCTGTCTTTAGAGCCTTCTTTCATAGCCGCAAGAGAACCCATACCTCTGTATACTTTGAAACGTCTACCCTGATAGATCTCACTTTCTCCCGGGCTTTCTTCACAGCCTGCAAAGAGAGAACCAAGCATAACAACATTTGCACCGGCAGCAATAGCTTTGGTAATATCACCACTGTATTTGATACCGCCGTCAGCAATTACGGGGATATCATATTTAGAAGCGACACGAGCTACTTCGTAAACTGCAGTGATCTGAGGAACACCGATACCGGCAACAACACGTGTAGTACAGATAGAACCGGGGCCGATACCGACTTTGACACAGTCTGCGCCTGCATCAATAAGGAATTCAGCAGCTTCGGGAGTTGCAATGTTACCTGCAATGACAGGGAGATTCGGATATGTTGCTTTAAGTTTCTTAACAGCATTATAAATATTCATGGAATGACCGTGAGCAGAGTCAATAGAAAGAACGTCAACACCTGCAGCAACAAGAGCGGAAGCTCTTTCGAGAAGATCATTAGTAGCGCCTACAGCAGCTGCACAAAGCAATCTTCCCTGAGAGTCACGAGCACTCATCGGATACTGAATAGCTTTTTCGATATCTTTAATGGTGATAAGACCTTTGAGATTACCCTCATCATCAACTATGGGGAGTTTTTCAACCTTATACTGCATAAGGATCTCTTTAGCTTCCGGAAGAGTGGTTCCGACAGGAGCAGTGATAAGATTATCTTTTGTCATAACGCCGCAGATCTCAACATCATAATTTTTGATAAAACGAATGTCTCTGTTAGTAAGTATACCAACGAGTTTCTTACCTTCACAGATGGGAACACCGCTGATTTTATATTTTTTCATAAGTTCAAGTGCATCTGTGACTTTATGCTGAGGGCTAAGGAAGAAAGGATTTACAATAACACCGTTCTCACTGCGTTTTACTTTATCAACTTCTTCAGCTTGTCTTTCAATGGACATATTTTTATGAATAATACCCATTCCGCCTTCTCTTGCCATAGCAATAGCCATACGGCATTCTGTAACGGTATCCATTGCAGCGGAAATAATAGGAATATTAAGGGTAATATTTTTGGTAATCTTTGTTTCAGTTGTTACCTGTCTGGGAATGATCTCTGATTTTGCAGGAATAAGCAATACATCGTCAAATGTAAGACCTTCATACACAAATTTTTCAGAAGGATTAAGATTGATCATAGTGTTATACCTTTCTATTTTATTTTTATGTATTTAGATTATTATAATTCATTCAGTTTCTGTTCGAATTTTTCGCGTTCCATTCGAATTTTCTTATCAAACGAAAAATCCATTGTAAGACCATCGTTTTCAGCTATAATACCGCCAAGCATAATACGGAGATCTTGTTTGACCTCTACACCGGATACAATTTTTTTCATAACCTCAAGGTCGGTTCTTGTAACGTAAAGTCTTGTAAGACCGCCGAGTTTTTCATTAGCTTTTGTAGCGCATTTAGCAAGATAATCAATATATGCTTCCGATTTTCTGAAATTAAGAAGCTGTTTTTTTACAACAGCAAATACTGTTTCTATATAATGTTCTTTTTCTGCATATACTTCTTTTTTACTTTCTATTTTGTGCATAGAAAGTTCACGGGACATTTCACTCTTAATATCGAAAACGCCCTGCTGAATCATGTTATATGCTTCCGAAAGAAGCTGATCTTCTAAATTATTTACATTTTTTTCGGGTTCTTGAGAAACAGGCTGCTGTGTTACATTGTTTTCAACGCTATTGAAAGTTCCGTCGTTATGAGTCATTATCTACACTCTTTTCCGAAATATATTTTCTGTTAAAAATCAATCAGCTGAAATGATGCTTTTGAAAATTTCATCGATCCACTGAATACCGTTACTGTCATAAGCAACTTTAATACGGCGAAGCTTTTCTGTTCTCTGCTCGTCAATTTCACGCATCATAGTTTCAAGATGCTCCTGCTCATTTTCACGATATATGTCTATTCTTCTCTGAGCTCGCTCAATATATTCACGGCGAATCTGTTCGATTTCAGCCGTTGAAGCTACACCGAAACGCAGCTGATTGTTTTGCGCGTTTACAAAAATTTCTCTTGCATGATCTTGAGAAGTAACGAAAGAATCTTTATTTTTTTCCACGGTATATATACCTCCGAACTAACAAAAAACTGTCGAGAGTCATTAGATTATACTTAGATATATAATACAACAAGTCTTCATTTTTTTCAAGTGGTATACGGGTTTTTTCGTTTTTTTTTCAAAATTCAATATTAATTTTTATACTCTTGATTTGATTAAACAAAATAATGTTGAATATATATTTTATCATTGTTTCATATAAAAAATCAGCTCCGAAAGTTCTTTCGGAGCTGATAATATTTTTATGGTTTCAGATATTATTCCTCTTCAACGGGTACATAGTACCAGTCAGCACCTGCTTCAACGATGATCTTCTGATCTTCGTCGGTGTTAAGGTGCCATTTCTGAGTTGCAAGACCCTTATATTCAGAAGCGATAAGATAGCTTGATTCATAATATTTATCATCTTCTGTTCTGATATAGTTACTTGCAAGATATTCATCATCATACATTACACGTTCAACTGCAATACCGAGCGCATAGTCGTTGGATTTGTTGATGATAGAGAACAAACCGTTTTCTTCAGTAACATTCCAAAGCTGATTTGCAGAGTTGGTAACTTTTTCTTCAGAAAGAACATCACCGTTAAGGGTAAGAGCAAGACCTGTTTCTTTGTTGGTAATGGTGTAGTAGTTACCTTCAACATTAGTAAAGGTCCAGTGCTGAGTGTCACCGGGGAGAAGTTCCCACTGGGTGATGTATTTATCAGAATAAGCCCATGCAGGATCGATAGTATCCTTGGAATAAGGTTCAGCAGAAAGATCCGCACCGGAATTCCACTTGATTGCAGGACTGTAGTTTCTGATTCTATCGTTCTGGATCTGACCGAGAACTGTACCGAAGGACATTTCATCGATTACAGAGAGATAATAGCCGGAACCGATATTCTTAATTCTAACAATACCGTTTGCTTCATCAACGTATTCGATTTCCCAAGCAGTGTTAAGATCAGTTTCTTTAGGCTGTTTAAGGAAAGCAACACGAGCACCCATTGTGTTAGAAAGGGGCTGGAATGACCAGTTAACACCTACAGAGAAGATGTTGGAGTTGTTACCGCTGTGAACAAGGTTGGTCCAGTAATGTTCATCAACTTCATAGTTGTAATCAACAAGACCTGCATCAACACTGAGTTCCTGTCTAGCATTAAGATAGAGCTGAGAAAGGTACTTGTTGTGTTCGATACTCTTAAGTCTGAAAGAGTTACCTTGACCACTGTCGTTATCTTTTTCGTAGTACCAAAGCTGATTACCACCACCGATACCTTCGATTACTTCAAGACCGGAGGTAAGGTAAGACTTGGTAGATGTGGAAGAAAGAATAGAGTAAGAACCACCGCTTACGATTGAATGATCTTTAACGCTGGGACCTTCAACAGGATTGCTTGTTACAGCAACAGCAGCGGGATCAGCTTTTTCATCAAGAGGAATGATGCGATAAGAGAATTCGATATTTTCGCCGGGAATAATGATAGAAGGATCTACATAATTCCCTGCATCAGTAAGGTTACCTGCGCTTGCACCTCTCTGTTTAGAGATGATACGGAGAGAAGTGTTGCTACCGTTTGCAACAGCATTGAATGCGAAGTTGGAGCTGTCGCTGGTAACGAGGATCTGCATACCGCTTTCAGAATCCTGGAGAGCGACCCATCTTGTTTCGGACTTATCGCCAACAATATTCTTAAGGTAGTAAGAATTATTGTTATATGCAGGAACAGTTTCTTCGTAAACACCGACTTTGGTGTCTGCGAGTTTGTCGGGATAGCTTGCACCGGGACCTCTACCGAACCAAGTAAGTTCAGAGAAGGTTTCGGGAAGATCCATAATTGTAGAAATATTAAGAGGAATACCGGAGTAGATAGAAGGATCGTAAGCATAGCTTACAACGATTTCGCCATCACCGAAAATATCATAATACATGGTGATGTTAGCGTTCATAGAATCGCTGTTATAAAGTGCATAATCGTTAGAAACGCCTTCGAGTTCTACAACGAGCTGATAGTGATTATCTGCGATCTTATTGATTTCAATATAATCACGGAGATACTGGTTGGAGGATACTCTGGAAGCGGGGTTAGACTTGGAAACTTCAGAATGAGAGTCGCCGCCTGTAGCATTTCTGGTGATATTGAATCTGGGAGCATTCTTGTAGAGGAGCTGATCGTTGTAGTAAACAGAAGAAATACGACCGTTTTCAGCATTTACTTCAACAGATACGAGGTCATTTTCGATAAGGATATAAGGAGTATATTCATCATATTCTTCTTCATATTCCTCTTCGTAATCTTCGTCGAGTTCAGGTTCAACGTCAGGATAATTGAACATATAATCGCCGTTTTCATCCTTAAGCTGATTACCCTCTTCGTCAAGAATGGGAGTGGGAGTTCTTGCAGGGTCAACTTCGAACGGAATTTCAGTTCCGAAGTATGCTGCGTCGTAAACCCATTTGAGCTGATAACCTGCGGGAACATCGCCGAGGTCGATCTTCTGAGTGAATGTTATAGTGAGAGCGTAGTTACCGCCATCAACTGCTTTCTGAGGAGTATTGTAGTCGATGTGGAGTTTAACACCCTTAGTATAAGCAGGAACGTTAAGATCTACAGTACCTTCGGAAATAACAACAGGACGAGGATTCTTCCAATAGTTGTTAACTTCGGTAAGAGTATAGGTACAATCATAGATTTCATTAAGAGTTTTTTCTGCGTTGTTAGTTACATAGAAGTCACCGGCAAGGATGTCAAGAATAGTAGCATCAACAGAGGGTTTCTGTACAATGGTAATATTAAGAGCATCGCCTGCATCGGATTTAACAGCACCGGTCTTAGGCATGGTATCAAAACCGGTAATATCGTACTGCTCAAAGAATACGTTATCGGAAACAGCGTTGGTCCAATCTTCAGAAGATTTGGATACAACATAAAGATTGAGGAAATACTCTGTATCTTTCTTCATAGAACCGTAAGATACGGAGAATTCTTTGCTTTCACCGGGGTTAAGGGTGATACCGGAAACAGAACCGTTGGATACTACTTCAGTACCTGCAACGATTTCATATTTAATTTCATAGTTGTCTTCGAAATTAATGAAAGAGTTTCTGTTTTCAGCAATAAATTTACCTGCTGCAATATCAACTTCGGTAATTTTGATGGGAGAATAAGCATTCTTTACTTCATAAGCATCGGACTGGATAGATCTGTCAGCGTTTATAACACCGGTAAGACCTGCAGTACCGTCAGAAACACTTTCGCCCCAGTTGCCAGGAGTTGTAAGAGCATAAAGTTCGGGATAATCCTTGTAAGGAGTTTCGCTGAGGACAAAGCTTGCATTGATAGGATCGGAGGGCCAGTAAAGCGCTCTGTCTACCCAATAGTTGAAGAAGCCGCCGAGGATCTTATCATTATTGTCGATATATTCAACATAAGATTTAATATCGCCGGAACCTTCAAGCATACCCATTGTGTAAGACTGAAGGAGAACGGGTTTCTTTACAGCACCATCATTGAGAACTTCTTCGATCTTGGAGAAATCCCAGTCGATAGCAACAACGATATCACTGTAAGAAGAATCACCGTCATAAAGGATCATACGGTCATCTTCGCCCTGGAGGAAGTCACGGAGGTTCTTAAAGTTAGAACCGGAGCCACTTTCGTTACCAAGAGCCCACATGATAACGCTGGGGTTATTCTTATCTCTTTCGATAACGTTAACAAGACGGTCTACAAGAGAACTCTGCCAAATGGACTGATTACCGGGAATGGTGGATTCACCGGAGTTAGAATAAGGAGTAGACTGAAGGTTCATATCGGAAACGATATAGAGACCGTATTTGTTACAAAGAGAAATAAAATCATTGGAGAACGGGATACCGGGAGAACGAACGGCATTGATATTCATAGCCTTCATTCTGAGAACGTCCTGTTCTTTTACTTCATAAGGAACAGCGTTACCGGTTTCAGCGCTGAATTCATTATAAACAACACCGTAAAGAGTTATAGGCTGACCGTTTACAGTAAAGGTCTGATTACCGTCATCGTCGAATTCGAAACCGGTAGTAATATAACCATACTGGGTGCTTACAATGTCAACAACTTCACCTTCTGCATTTTTAAGGGTAAATACAGCAGTGTAAAGATTGGGAGTTTCAGCAGTCCATTTTTCAGGAGCGGAAACAGGGAGACGACCGCCGCAGTTGGAAACAAAAGAGTTACCTACTTTGTTTACACCGAACTGAATTTCGGAACCGAGCTGACGGTTGGAAACATAAACATTACCTTCGTCATCGTAAATAGCGATATCGAGAGTATAGCCTGTGGGAGCTGCGTTAAAAGTAGCAATTTCAACTTCGATCTGCATGAGAGCATTTTCGAACTCATCATCAAGACCGGAATCAATAGCTACGTCTCTGATATAAACTTCGGGAGTAGAATAGAGATAAACATCTCCGAAGATACCGCCGAGTTTTACAGAGTCATGAGCTTCAAGCCAAGAAGAATAACAATACTTATATGCTTTTACAGCAATAGTATTTTCGCCTTCTTCAAGATACTGTGTGATCCAGAAGCTCTTGTTTGTGAAAGCATCTTCACCGTAACCTACCATGTAACCGTTAACATATACATAGCAAGCAGAAGAAACGCCTTCAAAGGTAATAAATACATCACGACCGTCCCAATTTTCAGGAATTGTTACGGTTGTTCTGTACAAACCGATCTCATTGTTCGTTTCGGGAACATTGTTCGGTTTAAGGGAAGTTCCCCAAGCATACTTGGAATCAGTATAAATAGGAGAACCGTAACCGGAGAGTTCCCAGTTGGAAGGAACTTCAATAGTGTCCCAGTAAAGGATCTGGGTGTCACTGGAAGTAAGAACTTCTTCATTGGGATCGGGATAAACGAATTCGGGTTTCATAAAATCAGCGGGAACATACGCATCGTTGTTTGTAAAGGTAAAATCCCAAGTACCGTTAAGGGAGAGATAATACGGAGACGATTTGATGTCCGCTTTTGCTGCGCTGTCAGCATCGGCATAAGGAATAAGAGTGGTGCTGGGATTGAGTTTGTTTCTAGACACCGTATCATTTTTCCACTCGCCGTTTTCAGTAAAGATCGTTACACTCTTACCGCAAGCAACAACAAGCGAAAGGAGAAGAACGATCGATACGCACTGAAGCAAACGCTTAAGTGATTTCTTCATTTTTTAACCTCCAAATTAGGTTATTTATTTTACGGCTTTAATTATACCAAATATTTTCTTGGATTGCAACAAAAATTTTATTCAAAATTACGACAAGTTTACAAACATTTTTTGTTACAGTTGTTGACAATTCGATTTTTCTGGTGTATAATACTACAAAACAAACAAATTATAAATTTTAAAAGGATATGAAAAAATGGCAGAAAAACTCGTCAAAGAAATCACTTCTATGGATGAAGATTTTGCTAAATGGTATACAGATATTGTAACCAAAGCAAATCTCATCGATTATTCCTCTGTTAAAGGTTGCATAATTCTTCAGCCTTACAGTTACGCAATTTGGGAAAACATCCAGAAAACTCTTGATGGAATGTTCAAAGAAACAGGACATACTAACGTATATATGCCTATGTTTATCCCCGAAAGCCTTCTTCAGAAAGAAAAGGACCACGTTGAAGGTTTTGCTCCTGAAGTTGCATGGGTAACAATGGGCGGTAACGAACCTCTTGCAGAAAAGCTTTGCGTCAGACCCACATCCGAAACTCTTTTCTGTGAATATTACGCTCACACGATCCAGTCTCACAGAGACCTTCCGAAGCTTTGCAACCAGTGGTGCTCCGTTGTACGTTGGGAAAAAACAACACGTCCGTTCCTCCGTTCCAGAGAATTTCTCTGGCAGGAAGGTCATACGGCACACGCAACAGCTGAAGAAGCTATTGCCGAAACAGAACGTATGCTCGATGTTTACGCTGACTTCTGCGAAAACTACCTCGCTATGCCTGTTGTAAAAGGTCGTAAAACAGAAAGCGATAAATTTGCCGGTGCCGAAGCTACTTACGCCATCGAAGCTCTTATGCATGACGGTGTTTGCTTGCAGGCAGGCACATCTCACTATTTCGGTGATGGATTTGCAAAAGCCTTCGGAATCCAGTACGCAGATAAGAATAACAAGCTTCAGTACGTATTCCAGACTTCATGGGGTGTAACAACACGTCTCATCGGTGCTATTATAATGGTACACGGCGATAACAGCGGACTTGTTCTCCCCCCGAGAATTGCTCCCACACAGGCAGTTATTATTCCTGTTGCAATGCATAAACCCGGTGTTCTCGACAAAGCCAACGAAATTTACGAAGAGCTTAAGAAAGCAGGCATCAGAGTTAAACTTGATGACAGCGATAACTCTCCCGGATGGAAATACTCAGAATATGAGATGAAGGGTGTTCCCGTCAGAATCGAGATAGGTCCCAGAGATATGGAAAACGGTGTTGTAGTTGTTGCACGCAGAGATAACGGAGAAAAACAGACACTTCCCATAGAAAACCTTTCCGAAAGCATCGCAGCACTTCTCGAAGATGTACAAAAGGGACTTTTTGAAAAGGCAAAAGCTCGCAGAGATGAAATGACTTACGCTGTTCATAATACTGATGAACTCAAAGAGATCACAGAATCAAAGAACGGCTTCATTAAAATGATGTGGTGCGGCGACGAAGCTTGTGAAAAAGCAGTCAAAGACACATACGGCGTAGGTTCCAGATGTATTCCCTTCGAACAGGAAAATATCGGTGATGTATGTCCTATATGCGGACGTCCGGCAAAACACATGGTAATGTGGGGCAAGGCATATTAATAACGGAGAATATAACTTATGGAAGATATTTCTCGACCCAAAAAAAGTAAAACAAAAAAGAAGCTTAAATTTTTCAGAGTTTTAACGGCTGTTTTTGCTGTTTTATTCATTATTACTGCGGGTTTTGCGGTTTATACCGCAATATCCGCAAGTGAAAACGTAAACAAGCTTGAAAGCCAAATTGAATCTTTGCGTTCGGAGATCAATTCAGTAACAAACGATAAATTATTATTGGAAAACCAGGTTTCTCAACTTTCATCTGCAAATAATGAATTAACATTAAAATATGAAAAGTTAAATACCGAAACCGCAACCTTTCAAGCAACTGTTTCAGATCTGCAAACACAGCTCACACAGTTAAATTCCGAAAAAGAAAGTTTAAAAACAGAACTTGATTCTGTATCTTCTCAATTAAAAAAGGCACAGGACTCGAACAATTCGCTTACAAGTAAAAATAAATCGCTCAACAGTCAGATAACATCTCTTAATTCGACTATAACAACATTGAAAAATGAGAATAAGGCATTGAGAGACACGATTGCAGGCTTTGGAGGGACCGTTCCGGAAGAAGGCGGTTCGGATGAATCAGACGAATCACTCACCGAAAACGATACATCTGTTTCAACGGAACCGACAAAGATAGCATATCTTACTTTTGATGACGGTGTATCGAAATATACCAATGACATTCTCGATATTCTTGCACAATATAATGTTAAAGCTACATTTTTCCCAAACTGGAGACCCGGTATAACAGATCATAAGGAAAAATATCAAAGAATGGTAGAGGAAGGTCATGCAATAGGCAATCACACTTATTCACACGAGTATAAGGATGTCTACTCAACTCTTGACGGTTTTAAATCGGAAG
>SVMP01000041.1 GCA_015067385.1 Oscillospiraceae bacterium
TAGCCTTGTACGCATCGGGGTGATGACCGTAATCGTCGGCAATAACAGCTCCGTTAACGGTACAGTGATACTCGAAGCGGCGTTCTGCGCCCGAATAAGCGCAAAGCCCCTTGATAACAGTATCCGCACCGAAACCGTATACCGTACACGCAGCGGCGGCGGCAAGAGCGTTTTTAACATTATGCGCTCCGGGCACAGCCAGGCGGACGGTTCCGAGCATGTTTTCGCCGTCGAAAAGATCGAAAACACCGCATCCTTTGTCCATTGAAATATTTTTAGCATGGAATCTGCCTTTTTCAAGACCGAAAGACACCGTATTTCCGTCGTAGCCGTCTATCATCTCAAGAGAAGCTTCGTCTTCCGCATTGTAGACGACGGTTCCGCCGGGCTTAGTGTTTTTCAGGTACTTTTTAAAGGAATTGATCAGATTTTCACGTGTTTTAAAATATTCCATATGGTCCTCGGCAATATTGAGAACGACCGAGACATCCGATCTGAAATGCAAAAACGATTCTTTGTATTCGCAGCTTTCGAACACACAGACATCATTCGTCTTTCCGATCGTGTAGCCTGAACCGAGACGTTTCATATTACCGCCGAGGATCGCGGAAAAGTCGAACATTGATTCCATAAAAACAGACGTTATCATCGAACTTGTCGTTGTTTTTCCGTGAGTACCCGCAACGCCGACAGTCTTCCTGTAGCCGTCAAGAAGCGCGCCCAAAAGCTCAGCGCGGCGAAAGACCGGTATTCCGAGCTCGACCGCTGCTTTAATTTCGGGATTCTCGTCGGAAACTGCGTCTGTTTTAACGACAGCGTCGGGACGTTCGTTCGTGATATTTTCCTTTACCTGACCTATTTTAACGCGGATCCCGTTTTCCGCAAGGCTGTCGGTCGCCGCAGAACTCTGCATATCAGAGCCGCAGACGTCCTTACCGCGAAGTTTAAGGATCTTTGCAAGACTGCTCATTGACGAGCCGCCTATGCCCGAAAGAAAATATTTTCCGTAGGAATCAATATTCAACTTGACCTCTCCGTTTCTCAAGTAATATAATATATTATAATATGTATATTTTCCTTTGGTATTTCAGATAATATACATAAAATAATCAAATGAAATAAATTCGGAGACCTCTCCGAGAAAGGACCGCTTTCGAAAGAAAGCAGATCGTAAAATGAAAATAACAGATATAAAGATCCGCAAAATAACAGATAACGAGAAGATGAAAGCCGTATGCTCCGTAACATTCGACGACGAGCTTGTCGTTCACGACATAAAGGTTATCGAAAACGACGGCAAAACGTTCATCGCAATGCCGAGCAAGCGTTTTAAGGAAGGCAGTTTTTCGGATATCGTTCATCCGATAAGCCAAACCGTGAGAACTTACCTCGAAAAAGAGATATTAGCGGTTTATTCCGAACAAATTCTCTGAAAACATGACGGCTTCCGGATCTCGGAGCAGATCCGCCGTTTTTACGCTTATCTGAGCTCTTCAACCTTATCAGTAATAAAATATGAAGAGAGAAGGAAAACAATACCAAGCGGAATGTTTACCCATTCAAGCGAGAACGGCAGATTTATAAACTGATTTACGCCGTATGCAACAGCGAGAACGGTGTATGCGATCGAAAAGAAATACATGACCACGCATGAGAAATTCTTTTCTTTTTGCTGCATCAGATAACCGATCGCCGAGGAAAGCGTAAACATAAACACCATCGTTATCGCAAATATAAGACTTCCCGCGCGACTTACTATCAATTCAACGATAGTAAAGAACGACAGGATGATCTTTACATCGGGATGATCCATCATCGGAGCAAAAAGGAAGCTCAGAGATGAAACAAGGCTTATGAATGTTACAATAAGCATACCCGTTGCAACAAGATGGGCTTCTTTGAACCAACGGTTTATATTTACCGTCTTTTCAAGCCCGAACCATATGAGAAGATATCCCAGAAAGTCCGGAAGAATGTCAATTACAACAGTCGTTTCGACATTCTGACTGAAAAACGCATAATCAAATCTGAACAATGCGAAGAAAAGACCTACAATAACAAGATTCATTCTCGGTTTTCCTTTCTGTTATTTAATACCTGAAGCGGTGAGTGATAAGTGAAGAGTTTAACACCTGTCACCCATCGCTTAACACTTATATAAGTTTCTTAAGTGCGTTGAGCGCTCTTTCGAACAGTTCGTCGCCGCCGACAGCGATATCGCCGGTTGCGAGGTGAGGTTCGAGAGAGAGGAAGCCGTTGAAGCCGCGTTCCTTGAGCTGTTCGATAATGCAGGGAACATTGCCCTCGCCTTCGCCTGCGGGAACGACCTTCACGCCGTGGATAGCGTCCTTGATATGATAGTAAACGGCGTAATCTTTAAGAAGATCGAACGCCTTGAGGGTATCGTGACCGTGAACGACGAAGTTTGCGGGGTCGTAAACGGCTTTGACCTTTTCGGTGTTGAGGGTTGTGATAAGGTCATAGCAGTTTTCGGCGCACTGACCGTAGATACCGCCCTCGTTTTCGTGAAGAAGCGTTACATCGTAGCCTTTTGCCGCTTCAACGAATGCGTTCCAACGTTCGAGAACCTCGTCTCTGTATTCAGCGCATTTGTCCTGAGGCATATAGAAGCTGAACATACGGATATATTTCGTTTCTGCAACTGCGGCGATGTCAAGAGTGTTCTTGAATTTATCGAGGTGAGGCGCAAAATCGTCGGTAATGCCTATCTTACCGATGGGAGAACCGAGAGAAGAAACGCCGAAGCCTCTGTCTTTCATCTGCTTGATGATCTCTTTGAACTCAGCAGGCTTCCAGTCGGAGATGTTAACGCCGTTGACGTTGCGTACTTCGATGAATTTAACGCCGTTGCGTTCGAGAACGTCCATCTGAGTCGTTATATTAGCATGGATCTCATCGCCGAACGCAGAAAGAGTAAAGTTGTACATGATTAGCTACTCCTAATAATTTTCAAATAAAATATCATCCGAAGGATATATCGAATTTACATTATGTAAATATATCGCATTGGAGTGCGAAGCATCTCCGATATATCTCATTTGTTTTAACAAACATATCACCATTGCGAAGCAATGCTTTTTCGTTTTACACAAAGCGATATTTGACTTTATCAAGCGATATATTCAACAGGTTGAATGCGATATATACCTTACGGTATGCGATATACGAACTCTTCGAGTTCCTACGAAAAATCACTTATTTAGTGGGCATTCCGAGAACATCTCTCATATATTTGAAAGACATTTCGATGCTGTCGAAGCGGTCGATATGGCTTGCGTCCTGTTCGATAGCCGCATAGGTAGCGCCGATCTCTTCGGTGATCTTTGCGAGTTTAACATAGTCCATATTACCGTAGCCGATCTCGCAAACGTCGGGCTGACTGGTCTGAGGATCGATGCTGTAATCCTTGAAATGAACGGTGGATGTTCTGCCCTTATATTTATAGAGCCATTCGTATACGTTTACGCCGCCGTGCTGGAGCCAGAAATAGTCGGGGATAAATTCAACGTTTTCATTGAAACCGTCAATGAACATATCCATGATCCTTGTCTGACCGGAAACTCTCTTGAATTCGAAAGAGTGGTTGTGGTAAGCAAATTTCATGCCGTAAGCGGAAAGCTTGTTGCCGATCTCGTTTGCGTCTTTGATGAATCTGTTGAGATCTTCAACGGTATGTGTGTAACCGCCGGGAACGCCGCCGATACCGATGACCTTACAGCCCCAGTCCTGATGTTCTTTAACGATAGCATCGAAATCGTCACGAAGTCTGTCGAAAGAAGAATGGGTAATGCAGCACTGAAGATCGAGTTCCTTGAGTGTTTTTGTAACAACGGGAATGGATACCTTGCCGTGACCGGAAAGCTGAACAACGTTGAAGCCGATGTCCTTAAGCTTCTTCATGGAAGTAACGAAATCTTCATCATTCTGAATGTGCGGATGAATAGTAAATGTTTGAGCCGCAATAATAGGTTTACTCATAATAAATTTCTCCTATCTGTTTTATTTCTTCAATATTTTAATTTTAATATCAAATTCTTCTTCAAGTCTGAGAATATTCTTCCTTTTCTGTCCGACTGTTTTCGAAACGTCCGCATCGTTTACGGCAAACGCAAAAACGCCGGATCGGATATTATTCTCAATTATTTTTTTGCGAAGCTTCCGATAAAGTATCTCGCTTTCGCAAAGCTCGCCGAACGCAGGATGAAACGCGCCCGCAACAACGCTGTCGTTATTCGTAAGGTCCGAAGAATGAAGACCTATCCGCAATATCCCGATTCCCCTGCTTCTGTAAAACTCAACAAGCTCGGCACAGATCCCGACCGCTTCTTCAACGGTCTGCGGCTTGTACAGTCCGTCTGCCGCCATCTTTTCAAGCTTCGTTCCCTTTAACACGACACACGGATATATCCGCACCGCATCTGGACAAAGTTCCGCAACCTTTCTTGCGGTCATAAGATCTTTTTCACGGCTGTCGCCGGGAAGTCCGGTCATGGTCTGTAAAACAAGGGAAAATCCCCTGCTCTTTATCAGCTTTGCGGCTTTAACGGTCGCCTCGGACGTGTGATTTCGCTCCGAAAGCAGAAGCACCGTGTCGTCCATGCTCTGTGAACCGAGTTCTATTGTTGTAACGCCGTACTCTTCGAGGATATCAAGGATATGTTCGGAAATGTAGTCGGGACGTGTTGAAAGACGTATGCCCGTAACTTCGGGATACTTTTCTCTCGTTTTTTTCGCCGCCGACAGATAATACCGCATCAGAGGCTCCTCGATACCCGTAAAACTGCCGCCGAAAAACGCTATATCGGCTGATGTAAATCGCCCCGCAAGCCCTTCCGCAGACGTAAAGAGAAAATTCTCAAGGTCTTCGGGGGGCTTTTGCGTGCCCGATATTTTACGCTGATCGCAGAAAACGCAATCGTTTTTACACGCAAAATGCGGCACGAAAACAGGGATCGTTGCGTGTTTTTTTACATTGGTCATATTACTCGACAAAGCCCATCACCATCTCGACAACCATCGACATATCTTCAACGCCGTCACGTGAAAGACTGTAAAACGCTCCGTCAAATTCCCATTCGCAAACGGAATACGCATCGCCTAAATTCGTCGCCGTAACGGTAAGTCCGCCTGTCGTCGCAAAGCCTTCTGTTGAAACAATATCGGCATAGATGCCGTGAAGCGCTGCGGTGGGAGCTTCTTTTGATGCACGGAGAGTGTACTCGATGCCGTCAAGCGTAAATCTCGCCTGAGCTATCGTGCCGGTAATTGTCGAAAAAGCAGTATTTTCGGCTCTTTCGGGAATGTTTAACAAAATGCCCGTGACCGCTTCGACTTCCTCGGCGGTATCATACGAAGAGATCGGGTTTGCAATACCCATCATGCCGCCCATGGACACCGCATCATCCGTACTTTCCGTCAATTCTTCATTCATATCTATATCTTCTCCGTTTTCCGCAGGTGTACACGCCGAAAGAAGAAGAAAACAGAGAATGATCGCAATTATCTTTTTCATTAATATCACTTCTTTCCTCTTACTTCTTACCTCATCTTATTCCCATCAGCTCAAGCGCAGCCTTTGCAGCAGACTGTTCGGCTTTCTTTTTCGAATGTCCGGAGCCCTCGGCAAGAACGTTTGAATTGATCTTGACATGGCAGACGAAATTTTTATCGTGTGCGGGACCGGATTCCTCAACTATTTCGTAAGACAGAAGCTCGCCTTTATTTTTCTGAACGATCTCCTGCAGCATCGTTTTCCAATCGTGCAGAATATCGGATTCGTGAAGCGTTTCGATAAGATAAGGCAGGATAAATTCCTTCGCCCTGTCCATTCCGCTGTCAAGAAAGATCGCGCCGAGTATGGCTTCGACCGCATCCGCAAGCGTTGATTTACGGACAGTGCCTGTGCTTTTCTCGCCTTTTCCGAACAAAAGGCATTCACCGAGCCCTTTCGATACCGCAAAATTGTAAAGAGAATCCTCGCAAACAAGTGCGGCTTTGATCTTTGTGAGCATACCCTCCGCTTCGTTAAGATGAGAGTAAAGATATTCGCATGTTATTATCGAAAGCACCGAATCGCCGAGAAACTCAAGACGTTCGTTTGAACGGCTCTCTTTTTTATGCTCGTTATAGAACGATGAATGCGTCAGCGCATCGGCGGCAAATCTTTTATTTTTAAAGACGTAGTTTATCTTCTGTTCCAAAAGTGCTACTTTTTCATCAATTTCGGGCAGCAACGGGTTTTTCATCTTGTACAGTTCTGTTTTCCTTTCTTGTTTATTTTTTTACAGTAATTATAATTTTATTATCGGTTTATAATAATATAAAGCATTATTTATCAGAGCTTTCAAGAAGATTTTTTTTCAATGTTTCCATTTGAGACTGATTCTTTTTAAGAATTTCAAGTTGATGGTATGCTTTTTCTCTCAATATTTTCAACCTTTCAATTTGCGGTATATTTTTTCTTATCAAATCAGCATTTGTATCTTCCAGATTAATAAGGACAACCAACTCCTCCGCCGAAGCAAAATCTCTAATATTGGGACTTTTTCCGCTTATTCCTTTTTCATGTCTCCAATCAGCCGCAGTCCGTCCGAATAATGCAACATTCAAAACATCAGCTTCACTTGCATATGTATAAGCCATTTCTTGTGCCGATAGTGTGGGCGAAATCAGAAACTCTTTTACAGCATCCGTATGTATACGATAATTAATTTTTGTTAATTCCCTCTTTACATCCCATCCAATCGCAAGTTTTTCCGCTTCACCTTTCTTTAATCGCTGATAGTCCTTTATTATGTAAAGTTTAAATTCAGGCGAGATCCAAGATGCAAACTCGAAAGCAATATCGGTATGGGCATATGTGCCACCGTATCTTCCCGATTTAGAAATAATACCTATGGCATCTGTTGCACGTATCCATTGTTGAGGAGTTAAAGTAAAGGCATTGTCTCCTGCTTCTGTTTTAAACCTATCGAATTCGATAGGTTTAAAATTAGGATTATGGATTTGCTCCCATAGCCCTAAAAATGCAATCGTTGAATAATTACGCATCCAATTCGCAATTACAATAAAAGCATTTTCCGAATTCTTATATTTTGCAATATCTGTCAATGAAACGTACGCTTCGTCATTCAAAATATTACCGACTACTGAGATCTCTGTACCGTTAGCATCAATTTTCATATTTTTCATATAAATCACCATAGCTTTTGCAGACGAGCTTTTCCCTACACGATCGACTCTTATTAAGTTTCCGTCTCATCTGCGATCATCTTCAAGCACTGATAAAAAACGACTACCTACTTCTCAATCAACATACAGAGCTTTGCAATATTCAACTGGCCTTTTTTGGGGAGCTTGACTGTTTTTTCAAACTCTTCCTCGATTATCATCGAAAGCTCGATCATGTCGTATTCGTCTGCGCCGAGATCGTCAAAAAGATCTGTTTTCGGCGTAAGCTCGTCCTCGTCAACATCAAAAATATCGGCAAGTATCGGCTTTAAACGTTCAAATATCTGCATTTTACTGTTCCTTCTGTTCTTCTTTCGCCATTTCTTCGGTGATCTTTGTTATAACATCGGTCGAAACGAAGTTCACAGCCTGACGTATTGCGCTGAAAAACGCTTTTTCGTCGGACGAACCGTGAGCCTTGATAACGGGCTTCGATATACCGAGAATTACAGCGCCGCCGATCTCTTTATAGTCCATACGCTTTTTGAGATCCTTGATGCCGTCCATTACGAAAAGCGCGCCGATCTTTGAAATGATGTTCTTTTTGAACATATTCTTTATCTCGTCAGCAAACATCTTTCCTGCGCCCTCATAAGTTTTGAGGATAAGATTTCCGGCAAAACCGTCGCAAACAAGAACGTCGCATTCGCCCATCGGCACTCCCCTACCCTCTACGTTGCCGACAAAATTGATCTTTTTGTTTGCTTTAAGCACTTTATGCGTTTCAACGTAAAGGTCTGTGCCCTTTGTTTCCTCTGCGCCGTTATTCGCAAGGCCGACACGGGGATTTTCGATACCGAGCACGTTTTTCATATAAACAGAGCCCATAACTGCGAACTGTTCGAGCATTTCGGGCTTACATTCGATGTTTGCGCCTGAGTCTGCGATCATAAGCATACCGTTTTTAACAGGCATTACGGGCGCCATGGCAGCTCTGCGGACGCCTTTTATGCAGCGGACGAAAAGCGTTGCGCCGACAAGAAGAGCGCCTGAGTTGCCTGCGGAAACGAGAGCGTCGCCCTCGCCGTTTTTGAGAAGATTCAGACAGACGGCAAGCGAGGAATCGGGCTTTTTGCGGACGGATATGGGGTCGTCCTCCATTGTTATAACATCGGCGGCATCATAAATGCCGATACCGTTCATTGAAAGCTGTTTTTCGGCTATAACACGGTCTATCTCCGCCTTTTTGCCTACGAGGATGATCTGAACACCGAGCTCTTTTACGGCACGTACGGCGGAAACCACCATGACGTCGGGAGAATTGTCGGCACCCATTACGTCTACTATTATCTTCATAAATTTTCTTCCTCTTTATTTATATAAAATTCGGTATTTTTTATTATTTCGAGAGCACGCTGAGAGTACATCTCTTTTCTGTCCGCTTTTTTCGGCTTTTTACCTGTAAATTCAAGCGGCGGAAAGATGCCGAAATTTACGTTCATCGGCTGGAAATCAACTACCGTCTGATTGCTTATATAATGAGCAAGCGAGCCGATAGCGGTCTTCGGGTCGAAAATGTACGGTTCTTCTCTGACGGCATTTATGCCTGCGACAAAGCCCGACGAGCAGCTTTCGATATAGCCTTCAACGCCTGTCATCTGTCCCGCAAAGAACAGTCCCTTGCGTTTTTTCGCCTCAAAAGCGGCGGTAAGATGACGGGGAGAATCGATATATGTATTTCTGTGCATAACACCGTAACGCACAAACTCTGCATTTTCAAGACCGGGGATCATGCCGAAAACACGACGCTGTTCGGGGAATTTGAGATGCGTCTGGAAGCCTACGAGGTTGTACATCGACGATTCTGCGTTATCCTTGCGGAGCTGAACGACGGCATACGGTGTTTTTCCTGTTTTCGGGTCGGGAAGACCGACGGGCTTTAACGGTCCGAAAAGAAGCGTGTCACGTCCTCTCGAAGCCATTATCTCAACAGGCATACAGCCTTCGAAAACGTTATTCTCGAAATCCTTCATCTCGACGGTCTGAGCGGAAATAAGCTCTCTGTAAAAAGCTTCGTATTCTTCCTCGGACATCGGGCAGTTTATATAGTCGGGCGTGCCTTTGCCGTAACGTGATGCGAAGTACGCTTTCGTCATATCGATGCTTTCTGCGGAAACGATCGGCGCCGCGGCATCGAAAAAGTGAAGTCCGTCACCGCCGAAAAACTCGGCTATAGCCTCGGCAAGAGGCTCTGATGTTAAAGGACCCGATGCAATTACCGTAGACTCGGAAAAATCAAGAGACGTTACCTCTTTTTCGATTATCTCGATATTCGGGTGATTTTTTATATGCTCGGTGACCATTTTCGGGAACGCATCCCTGTCAACCGCAAGTGCTCCGCCTGCAGGTACTCTTGTCGCATCGGCACACTTCATTATAAGCGAGCCCATAGCACGAAGCTCTTCTTTTAAAAGCCCGATAGCGTTGGACAATCCCTCCGCACGAAAGGAGTTCGAACAGCAAAGCTCACAGAAATCCTCAGAGCTGTGCGCCGGTATCTTCTTTTCGGGCTTCATCTCGTAAAGACGTACATGCGCCCCTCTCTGCGCCGCCTGCCATGCCGCTTCACAGCCCGCAAGCCCCGCGCCAACTACATTTATTTTAAGTTTATCCATAATATCTCCAAAACAATTTTTTCTAACACATAAGGATATATCGCAACCGAACAACGTGAGGTTATATCTCACGAGCGTAGCGAGTATATCGCATTTGTTTTAACAAATATATCGCCTTTGCAAAACAATGCTTTCTTGTTTTCGCCTTACGGCGAGCGATATTTGACTTCGTCAAACGATATATTCAACAAGTTGAATGCGATATATACCCTTTCGGTAAGCGATATAATCTCGCTTTGCGAGATTGTCAAACGGTCATTCCCCCGTCGGCAGCGATGATCTGTCCCGTTACGTACTTAGCCTCGGCAAGAAAAACGACGGTGTTGCCAACGTCCCCGGGCGCACCGAGACGTGAAAGAGGGATCTGTTCCGTAAGCTCGGAAAGTACATCGTCGCCGAGAGAAGCGTTCATATCGGTCATAATAACGCCGGGACATACGCAGTTTACACGGATGTTCGACAGCGAAAGCTCTTTGCACAAAGCCTTTGTAAGCCCTATCATGCCTGCTTTCGACGCTGAATATGCAACCTCGCACGATGCGCCCGTTATGCCCCACATAGAAGAAATATTGATTATTGAGCCGCCGCCGTTATTTATCATGCCTCGGCAAACGGCTTTCGAGCAGAAAAACGCGCTTTTGAGATTGTTGGAAAAAATACTGTCCCAATCTTCCTCGGTCGTGTCGGTAAAGAGCTTGATAAGCGAAATTCCTGCGTTATTTACAAGAACATCTATCTTTCCGAATCTCTTTTCCGTCTCCTCTATCATTTCGATAACTCTTTTTTCGTTTGAACAGTCGCCTGCAAGCGTTAAAACCTCGGCTCCCATAGCCTCAAGCCTTGCTTTAAGCTCCTCTGCCGCAACAACGCTTGTTTTATAATTTATGGCTATATTGTATCCTTTTTTCGCAAATTCCTCTGCGCACCCGGCACCTATCCCTTTCGCTCCGCCGGTTATAAAAACTGTTTTTGGGGACATAAACCAACCTCCGAATAAATAAGTGGTAAGTTATAAGTTGTAAGTGATAAGCGGTAAGTTTTTTCAACTTAACACTCAAAACTCAACACTTAACACTTAATTTTTCTTCTCCGCTTTTCCCTCATAGCCGCAGCCGTCCTTCTGACAGTAGAGGCGATTGAATTTTCTGAAAAGCGTAGAACCGCACTGAGGGCATTTTTCTTTTGTGGGAAGGTCCCATGTCATAAAGCCGCATTCGCTGCCTTTTTCGCAGGCATAGTATGTTTTACCGGCTTTGGAACGGCGAACGAGGATCTTGCCGCCGCAGATGGGGCAGCTGCCCTCTGTTTCAACTATTATCGATTTTGTGTTTTTACATTCGGGGTAATTCGGACATGCGAGGAATCTTCCGAAGCGGCTTACCTTGTAGACCATTCTTGCGCCGCATTTATCGCATATAATGTCGCTTTCCTCATCGGGAACCTCGACCTTAACGCCGTCAAGCTTCTTTTCAGCCGTTTCAAGCTCCTCGGCAAATCCGCCGTAGAAACCGTTCATTGTGTCAAGATAAGATTTTTTGCCCTCTTCTATCTCGTCAAGCTCCGTTTCCATGCCTGCCGTGAATGCGATGTCAACGATATTGCTGAAGTTTTCCGTTAAAACATCGGTCGTTATATTGCCGAGAGTTGTGGGGCGGAGAAGCTTGCCGTCCTTTTCAACATAACGTCTTTCGATGATCGTGCCGACTATCGTTGCAAAGGTTGACGGTCTGCCTATGCCGTATTCTTCGAGCGCTTTAACGAGAGAGCCTTCGGTATAGCGTGACGGCGGCTGTGTGAATTTCTGTTCGGGCTTGAGATTGCGAAGCTCGGGATTATCGCCTACGACCATTTCGGGAAGACGCTTGGACGATTTTTCTTCATCGTCGCCGTAATTGTAAACAGCGGTAAAGCCGGGGAAAACAAGCTTCGAATCGGAAGCTCTGAAAATATAGTCGGTTTTTGTATTTTTACCTTTTGCGGTAACGTCAACGCTCGTTCCCTGATAAAGCGCGGAAGCCATCTGGGATGCAACGAAACGTTCCCATATCATTTTGTAAAGACGGTACTGCTCGGATGTAAGGCTCTCACGGAGAACGGCGGGCGTTAAGGTAACGTCTGTCGGTCTGATGGCTTCGTGAGCGTCCTGAGCAGATGCTCTTGTTTTGAACACACGGGGCTGAGCGGGATAATAATTTGCGCCGTATGTTTCTTTGATAAAGTTTTCTGCGGAGATACGCGCCTCGTCCGAAACACGAAGTGAGTCGGTTCTCATATAAGTGATAAGACCGACAGCGCCTTTACCCTTGACCTCGATACCTTCGTAGAGGTTCTGGGCTATGCTCATTGCTCGCTGGGGACGCATGTTAAGACGTGCGGACGCTTCCTGCTGCAGAGAAGATGTTGTGAACGGAGGATTGGGCTGACGGACACGCTCCGTCTTTTTAACGGACGAAACGCTGTAATCAACGTCTTTGATGTCGTCAAGAAGAGCGTCCATCTCGTCCTTGTTATGAATAGCCATCTTTCCCTCGGCTGTTCCGAAGAAATTGGCTGTAAATTCCTTGTTTGCTTTTGCGAGAACGGCTTCGAGCGTCCAGTATTCTTCGGGGTCGAACGCTTCGATCTCACGCTCACGGTCAACTATGAGCTTTGTTGCAACAGACTGAACACGGCCTGCGGAAAGACCTGTTTTGACCTTTTTCCAGAGGAACGGGCTTAATTTATAGCCCACTATTCTGTCGAGAACACGTCTTGCCTGCTGTGCGGAAACTCTGTTCATATTGATGCTCTTCGGGTTTTCCACGCCTGCGGTAACGGCTGCCTTCGTGACCTCGTTGAACGTTATTCTGATATTGTCTTCGGGATCGAGACCGAGAAGAGTTGCAAGATGCCATGCGATAGCTTCACCCTCACGGTCAGGGTCGGTTGCGAGATAGACATGCTTGCTTGCCGCCGCCGCTGCTTTAAGCTCTTTTAAAACTGCGGATTTACCGTCTTTTCTCGAAACGATGTATTCCGGCTCGAATCCGCCCTCGATATCAACGCCGAGACGTGACGACGGAAGATCTCTGATATGTCCTTTCGACGAAAGCACCTCGTATTTGGAGCCGAGAATCTTCTTTATTGATTTGATCTTATTGGGAGATTCGATTATAAGGAGATTTTTAGTCGGTTTTGCGGCGGTCTTAGTCTTTTTTTCGGTTGACTTTGCCGCCGTTTTCTTTGCTTCGGTTTCTTTTTTCGCTGCCATTTTCCTGTCCGCGGCTTCCGATGTGAAAGCCTGCCTTTCTGTGTGTTTGAAAGATTTATATAAAATGATTATTTATCTGCGCCGAGGAATTTTGCCGTGTCCGGTGTTAATTTATAGATGCCGCAGCCCGTGTCGAACGCACGGTCGTTCATTTCAAGCATTCCGATCGACGTTATCGCCTGCTGGAACGTCAGATCAAGCTTTGCGCAAAGCTCATCGACGGATGCTATGCCGTTTCTGACAAGATAGCCGAGGATCTTTCTTTCTTCTTCGCTTGTAACGTCTGCCATCTCTTTTATCAGCTCGATATACGATCTTTTCGGCTCTTCCTTTTTCGGTTCGGGCTGAGTTTCTTTTTCTTCATATTTCGGAACGAGCTTCTCTTTTTTAACCGCAGGGGCTGTCGTTCTCTTTTTTTCGTAAAAATAAAGCTCTTCAACGGACGTATCGCTCGCATTCGGGTCTACGGTAGTCTCTTTTGCACCCTTGAGATAAAGATATGCGGGAGTTATCCTTGAACGTTTTTTTACTTTCGGGTAATCGTATTTTTCATCGAGACGCTTTAAAATATCGTCTGCGCATACAGCGGGAACGGCACCCTTGCAGAAAAGACTGTTCGTGCCGGCAAATTCGGGCGTGTACATCGGTCCCGGAACGGCAAAGAGCGTCCTTTTCTGATCAAGAGCGTGTTCGGCTGTCGTCATCGAACCGCCCGAAAAACTTGATTCAACAACTACAACGCTGTCGGAAAGTCCGCTTATAAGACGGTTTCTTT
>SVMP01000217.1 GCA_015067385.1 Oscillospiraceae bacterium
CGACTTTTCGATAACATGGTTTAACGCCTCCTTTTGAATGTATGTTTCGGCTTTTTCAAACGAATCCTGTCCGAAATATTCATCATCGGACCAATTCCGAAAATATTTTCCGAGCGGTCCTTCATGTTCTTTCTGTCCGACGACCGCTTCAAAATGAGATATTTTTACGGGCGACGACATGATGTACGTTCCCGAACCTATTTTTTTAGACATAAAACTTTGACCCCTGCTTTTCAAACAAAGAATTCCGTAACGATATAATAAATGATGCCGTAAAAGAAAGCGGCGACCGTACCGTAAACGATGACTGAGCCTGCGACCGTAAAAAGCTTAGGGCCTATACCGAGAACAAGCCCCTCTTTTTTGAACTCGATTGCAGGTGAAGCCATGGCATTCGCAAAACCCGTAACGGGAACGAGTGTGCCTGCGCCTGCATGTTTTGCAAGTTTATCGTACCAACCGATACCCGTAAAAAGAGCGCTGAGAAAGACAAGGATTATCGTTGTCCACGTGCCTGCTGTCTCCTCATCAAGTTCAAAAAATAATAATATAAGGTCTTTTATGCCTTGACCGAGACAACAGATCGCACCGCCGACAACAAAAGCGCAAACGCAGTCTTTGAGAATCGGTGAATTCTCTGTTTTTTGTTCAACAAGCTTGCCGTAATCTTCTGATCTCATAATATCACCTAAAAATAACATTTCATGGCTGATATTATTTACATAACAAACGGATTTATTCTCAAGGCTATTGAAATAAAGAAAAAAATGTGATATAATAAAAACAGATATATCGAAAGGTAGAAATAAAATGTCGTTTAAACTTATAGATGTAGAAAATTGGGAACGCAAAGAATTCTACGAACATTTTATAAAAGAAGTGGTTTGCACGTATTCGATAACGGTCGATCTTGACATAACGAATCTGAAAGGGCAACGGCTTTACCCTGCGATGATCTGGCTTCTGACGAAAACCGTAAACGAAATGCCCGAATTCCGTACTTCGCTGACAAAAGAGGGGCTTGGAATCTACGACAGTATGCACCCGATGTATACTGTTTTCAATAAAGATAACAAGAATTTTTCGGGGATATGGTCTTATTTTTCGGAAGACTACAACGAATTTCTTCAGAATTACGAAAAAGACGAAGCGGAATATTCTCATTCGACACGTTACGCACCAAAAGACGGAACTCCCGTAAATTCATTCAATATTTCGATGCTTCCGTGGGTTGGTTTTACGTCTGTAAATATAAATGTATACGACGAAGGCAAATTTCTGCTCCCGATCTTTACAATGGGAAAATTCTCTGAACGTGACGGCAAGAGACTTTTGCCTCTTTCGATTCAAGTGCATCATGCGGTTTGCGACGGATATCATGTCGGTTTGTTCGTCGAAAAACTTCAGGATAAAATAAATAATTTCACAACAAAATAAAGGAGACAGATAACAAAAATGAAATTTAAAAAGTTAATATCCATTATCCTATCGCTGTTATTGTCGGTAACGATGTTAAGCTCATGCGAAGAGGGAATAGAACTCGGTGATATTATCGAGGAGATCGAATATCTTGTCGGGTTTGACACTATCGGCGGCGACACTCAGCCGACTGATTCAAATGAATTCGATGAAATATTGAACGATTTTGACTTTGAGGACGACATCGAGCAGGGAGAGCAACCGTCAGACAATAACGATAATGTCAAGCAGGAAGATGTGACAGAAGAACCGTCCGAAAACGAAACGGTCGAAAATGAGCAGATCGAAGAACCTCAGCCTGCCATCGACGAGTACGGAACGTTCACTTCGAAAGACGATGTTGCGCTGTACATACACACATACGGAAAGCTGCCGCAAAACTTCATTACGAAAAACGAAGCACGGGATCTCGGTTGGGAAGGCGGCGGACTTGAAGATTATGCGCCGGGTAAATGCATAGGCGGCGATTATTTCGGAAACTTTGAAGGTCTGCTACCCGAAAAGGACGGACGGGAATATACAGAATGCGACATTGACACGTTGGGTAAATCGTCACGAGGACCGAAACGAATCGTATTTTCAAACGACGGTCTGATATATTACACAGACGACCATTATGAATCATTCACACTCCTGTACGGAAAAGAGGAATAACAATGTTAGAAATAAGAATTGACGGTAAAGACTTACAGACGAAACAGCAGGCGCATGAATTTCTTGCGGATCAAAACGGTTTTCCCGAAGGCTACGGCAAGAATCTCGATGCGATGTATGACGTTCTGACTTCTCTTCCCGAAGTTAAAGTTACGGTATGCGATCCAGAAAGCATCGTTGAAAACCTCGGCGAATACGGCAAAAAACTGCTTCTCGTTATAAAACACGCATGCGACAGAAACCCCGGCATCGTCCTTGAAATTGAAGAACGAAAAGCCGAAGCGACGGATGTTTCGGAAGCGATAGTCGTTGAGGAATCGGATCAATGCGTGGAATAAAGATCATCAGTGCGATATCAGCTATTCTTATGCTTATCGGAACCGTATTGCTTTTATCTTGCGGTACGGGGACGATAGTTGAC
>SVMP01000042.1 GCA_015067385.1 Oscillospiraceae bacterium
GACAATGTTTGAGAGCCTTATGGTTCCGGTCGGCTTTCGTAAGTTCGGTATGAGCGAGATGCAAACGCTGTCTGCGCTCGGTATGTTTAAAGGTATGGTCTTGCCCGTTATATATTTTCCTGCAACGCTTATCGGTTCTTTTTCTCGTTTGATCGTTCCCGAAATGTCCGAGGCTTATGAAAAAGACGATAAACGTAAGCTTGAATCCGTCGCTGTCAGCTCCGTTAAAGCAACGCTCGTCTTTTCTCTTTTTGTCATGTGCGTCTTTCTCTTTTTTGCTGAACCGCTGGGGCAGGCACTCTATTCGTCGAACGAAGCCTCCGCTTATATTCGTCTGCTCGCACCACTCATTCCGTTGATGTACCTCGACAGCGTTGTCGATTCCCTGTTGAAAGGTATCAACGGACAGGTCGATTCTATGAAGATCAATATTGCGGATTCTGCCGTACGTGTGCTTTTGGTTCTTTTTCTTATTCCGAGATCGGGGTTTGACGGATACCTTCTGATAACATACATAAGCACTATCCTTAACGGAACTCTTTCCATAAACCGCTTCTTGAAACTTTCAAAGATAAAAGTAGCTGTTTCGGAAGTCGTTGTCTTTCCTCTCCTTTCGGCTCTCGCTGCGGTTCTTGTTCCTTTTACTTTTTTTGAAATGTCGGGCTCGGCGATGCCTGTTTCTGTTAAAATAGCGACATGCGTTCTTATTTATGCGATGATAATATGGTTTGATGATCTCAAAATTTTTTTGCAAATGTACTTGACAAAAAAGAAAAAAAGTGATAGAATATCAACCAATATTCAAGCACCGAGCAACAAATAAAACAGAATTTCATATTTGAACATGATACGGGGCTTGTTCTCCGTATCATGTTGCTTATTTTACGTTTGAAAGGAAGCTTTCGTTTACGAAAGTTATGGTTAATTATATCATGCAATTCCTTCTTTCCACAGGAGCCTTTGTCGGCAGGATAAACGGCAGAAATCACGCTCTGCTCACCGAACATCATTCCGAATTCGACTGCGACGGTTTCGAGTTTATGATCTTTCCCGAGTTTTACAACGATTCCGAGCCCGTTATCGAATCTTACTGCCGTGCATCTCTCAATATCCCTGTTATGCACTTTGATAAGGAGATAGGCGGCGATATCGGCTCCGAAAGCAAGGAGGATTATGCTCACGGGCTTCGTCTGCTGTCGAACGATCTTGCCACCGCAAAACGCCTCGGAACAAAAAAGGCGGTCATTCATCTTTGGGGCAGAAAAGACAGCGATAAATATACCGACCTTATCTACTCCCGTGCCGGTGAAGTTCGTGATATTTGCCTTGATAACGGCGTTGTTCCCGTGTTTGAAAATATCTTCTGTTGTGTTTCTTCGCCGCTTATTCATCTTGAACAGCTTGCCGAGCGCTATCCCGATATTTGTTTTACAATAGACACTCGCCCCGCTCAATTCCATGGCGAACTTGAAAAAACGCTCAAAAGTCCCGTTATGAAGAATGTTAAACATATTCATATCAACGATTATGCAGGAGGCTATCTCGAATGGGATAAAATTAACCCGATCCCTCAGCCCCTTAACGGTAATGTCGATTGGACAAACTTCTTTTCAGCGTTAAAACAACTTGATTTTGACGGTACCGTAACGCTCGAAGCACCTGCGCATCTTCCTGTCGGCGTCGATTCCGAAACACTCAACAGAAGCCTACATCTTATCAGAAGGAACCTTGAATGAAGAAAATTGAAATGAACAAAGAGATCAATGTTAATGTACGTTTTGCCGAATCCCGTGATATTCCAAAGATTTTAGACCTGCTCTCTCAGGTATTGAATATCCACGCAAACGGACGTCCCGATATTTTTAAGTACAATATCACCAAATATAACGAAACCGAGCTTGAAGAAATTCTTGAGGATGAAACCCGTCCTATTTTTGTCGCAGAGGCTGACGGAGAGGTTTGCGGCTATGTGTTCGGCATTCTTCAATGTCCTATCGGAAAATCTGTTCTTAACCCGATAAAAACGCTTTATATAGACGATTTCTGCGTCGATGAAAATTGTCGTGGTGCCAAGATCGGAACAAAACTTTTCGAATACGTTAAAGCGTTTGCAAAAGAAAAAAATTGTTATAATATAACGCTCAACGTCTGGTCGTTTAACGAATCGGCAATGAAATTTTACGAATCGCTCGGCATGAAGCCCCAGCGCGAATATAAGGAGTTTATTTTATAATGGAACATAAAGGCACGGTCCGTCTTGAAAGCGACAGACTTGTATTACGCAGATTTGAGCTTTCGGATGCCTATGCAATGTTCGAAAACTGGGCAACCGACCCGTTGACAACGAAATATCTGACCTGGGAACCGCACGATTCCGCCATGACGACTGCGGAATTTATCTCCGGCATCATAACTCTTTACGATAACCCGATGAATTATAACTGGGTCATCGAGCTCAAAGAGGAAAAAACGGTCATCGGAAGTATCAATTTTCACTCTGTCTGCGACCGCAACGAACGCATAGAGCTTTCCTATTGCATGGGCTCTCGCTGGTGGAACAAAGGCCTTATGACAGAGGCTGTCGGAACGGCGATCAGATTTGCGTTTGAACAGCTCGGCGCATATAAAGTCTGCGCGGAATATCAAGAAGAAAACGTCGCATCAGGAAAGGTCATGATGAAAAATAAAATGATCTTTGAGGGCAGGCTCCGCAGTCATCTTCGCAATAAAGACGGCTCTTTTTCCGATGTTCTTTATTACGGAATACTGCGAGACGAATGGCTCGAACATAAAAACAGATAAAATAACGGAACAGAAGCAGTTTTATCCGCCTCTGTTCCAATTTTTTATTCAATTTCTTTCAAAAGCGTTTCGAGGACGATATCTGCGGTCTTGTTTCTTATTTCGTCACGCGAACCCGAAAGATTGAGCTTTTTCGTTATCTGTCTGTCGTTTTCTTTAAAGTAGATCGACATATAAACGAGTCCCACGGGTTTCTCATCCGTTCCGCCGCCCGGACCTGCGATTCCCGTTGTTGCCGTTGAGATATCCGCATTTGCCGCCTCGCAAACTCCTCTTGCCATCGCTTTTGCAGTCTCGAAAGAAACTGCGCCGACAGTATCGAGAATTTCGTTCGGAACGCCTAAAAAACGGTGCTTTATCTCGTTTGCGTAGGAAACGATACCCATATCAAACATTGCCGATGAACCGGGAACGTCCGTTATAAGCTTTGCAATAAGCCCACCCGTGCAGGATTCCGCAGTTGCGAGCTTCAAGCCTTTATTCGTCAGTATTTGTACGATCTTTTCTTGAGGGAGCATAGAGTGTCACCTTTTCGATCTTGTCCTGAATTCCTGCGAGAAGAGCCTCTTCGTCAAGCGGAGATTCAGCCTTTTCAATAACTTCAAGAGATGGATTCGTCTTCGGATGACGCGGAGTGAACACCGTACAGCAGTCCTCAAATGGTAATGACGATGTTTCAAACGTGTCGATCTGTCTTGCGATGTTTATAATGTCCTGCTTATCGGTGCCGATAAACGGTCTGAAAACAGGGTATGAGGAAACAGCATCCGTGCATCTGATAGCGCCGAGCGTCTGAGATGCAACCTGACCGAGGCTTTCACCTGTTATTATTGCTCCCGCATTTATCCTCTCGGCAAGACCGCAGGCGATCTTTATCATGTAACGTCTCATAATGACCGTGAAGCAGTCCTCGTTACACTGATCTTTTATCGCTTCCTGTATCTCTGTAAACGGCACGATATAAAGATCTATCTGACCTGCGTAAACACAAAGCTTCTGTGCGAGCGTGATTACTTTTTCCTTCGCTCTGTCGCTGGTGTACGGCGGTGATTCGAAGTGGATCGCAGAGAGCTTCAAGCCTCTTTTTGCCATAACATATCCCGCAACGGGGCTGTCAATACCGCCCGAAAGCATAAGCAGACCGTGTCCGCCCGTTCCCGCAGGCAAGCCTCCCGCACCTCTTTCGGGGTTGCCGTGTACAAAAACGCTGCCTTCACGAACTTCTGCGTAAACCGTTATTTCGGGTTCTTTCACGTTAACTGTAAGATGCGGAAATCTGTCGAGAATATATTCGCCGAGCTGCTCCATTATCTGCGGAGAGGTGAGGGGATAACCCTTGTCCGCTCTTTTTGCGTTTACCTTGAATGTTTTCGCTCTCATAAGCTTTGCTTCAAGATAGTCGCCTGCAGTCTGCTTTACCTGTTCAAAATCGAGAGGGCACTGTATCGCTCTGCAAACGGAAACGATACCGAAGATCTTTTTGCATGCCTCGTATGCGCCTTCAAAATCAGCGTTTTCGCCTTCGACCTCAACAAAGATCGTTGATTGCTTGTCGCTGACAATGGGATTTCCGTACGGCCATATTGCTCGTTTAACGTTTTTTACAAGTATGCTTTCAAATCTGCTTCGGTTAAGTCCCTTTAAAACGACTTCTCCGAGCTTGAGGAGAATTACTTCTTTCATGTTATGTATCCATTTCTTATTTATTTTTTCTTTAATAACGAACCGAGGGCTTCTTCGAGCGCTCTCGCAAAATTATCAATGTCCTCTTCCGTTGTATCGTCGCAAAAAGACAGTCTTAATGCCGATTGCGAATATTTTTCAAGCCCCAACGCCGTAAACGTTGCGCTTGCTTTCTTCGATGAACATGCCGAGCCTGTCGAAACGTATATCTCCTTCTTTTCAAGGAAATGAACGATATTTTCGGAAACGTACCCCATAAACGCCGCCGTTAAAATATGCGGAGACGATATTTCGGGCGAGAGTATTTCTCCTCCGAGATCGATTATCTTTTTTGCAGCCCTTTGCTTTAATTCTGCCGCTTTTTCGTTTCTTGCGTTAACGGTCGGCGAAAGCTCTTTTATTGCCGCCGCCCAGCCTGCCATCGCAGGGACGTTTTCCGTTCCGCAAAAAAGCCCTTTTTCCTGACCGCCGCCGAATATCACGGGTTTTAATCGTACTCCTTTTTTAACATACAACGCTCCGAGCCCTTTCGGTGCCCCGGTTTTGTGCGCTGAAAAAGAAGCCATGTCGCAGAATGAATAAATACTTTTCTCTTTTAAAAATCCCTGGACCGCATCGGTGTGAAAAACCGCATCCGTATAATCTTTAGTTAATTTCGAAAGCTCTTTTATCGGGTTTACTGCCCCTGTTTCATTGTTTACGTGCATGACGCTTACGAGAACCGTGTCGGGCGTCAATGCTTTTTTTAATACATCGGGGGTGATGATGCCGTTTTCCGGTTTGAGATAAACGACCTCAAATTTCGTTGCCAATGCCTTGAAACATTCAAGCACAGCAGGATGTTCATACGCAGAAGTTATTATCCGTCCGCTTTTTTTGCTCTGTAAGTAGCCGAATATCGCAAGATTGTCTGCTCCCGTTCCTCCCGATGTGAAAATTATTTCTTCGGGAAGAACACCTGCCGCATTCGCCACCGCTTTTCTCGCTTCTTCCTTGATCTTTTCGGCTTCATAACCGAAGGAATGAAGCGATGACGGGTTTGAATACGTCATTGTCATTGCATCGTATGCTGCTTTTGCGGCACACGGCAGAACTTTCGTCGTTGCCGCACTGTCAAGATATATCATTCAAAATCGCCTTCGCTGTCTTCAAATTCGCTGCCCAGAATCGATTTTGCCGATTCGTCGGACATTGTTTCAACATTCTTGAGCTTTCTCATCATCGCACGTGTTCTTACGCCGATAAGATCGTTAAGCTCATTGTCTGCCGATGTAAATTTCTTTTTAACGGATGCCAGTACCTTGTCAAAATGCCCGAATTCCGTTTTGACTGCGCCGAGAATATTCCAGACCTCGTGAGATCTCTTTTCAATTGCAAGGGTCCTGAATCCCATTTGCAGACTGTTGAGAAATGCGGAAATGGTTGACGGACCGCATACATTAACGGAATATTCCGCCGCAAGAATTTCGATAAGCCCTGTTCGACGTACGACCTCCGCATAAAGTCCTTCTGTCGGGAGGAACATGACCGCAAAATCTGTCGTGTTCGGCGGATCGATGTATTTGTCACGTATATCCTTTGCGTTTTTCTTTATCGCCGCTTCTAACATCTTGCCTGCGGCTTCTGTCTGCGCAGGATCGCCCGTGTCGTATGCGTCAAGGAGTGCGTTGTAAACATCAAGCGGGAATTTTGCATCGAGAGGCAGATAAACAGGCTCGTCGTATTCGCTCTTGCCGGGAAGCTTTACCGCAAATTCAACAACATCTCGGCTGTTTTTCTTCGTTGCAAAGTTCGTGACGTACTGGTCCGATGTCAGAATCTGTTCAAGTATTCTCGAAAGCTGAACTTCGCCGAAAACGCCTCTTGTTTTAACATTTGACAGTATCTTTTTAAGATCGCCCACTCCCGAAGCGAGAGTCTGCATCTCTCCGAGGCTCTTATGTACCTGCTCAAGCTGCGTTCCGACAAGCTTGAATGATTCCGTAACTCTGTCGTTTAACGTTTTCTGGAGCTTTTCGTCAACGGTAAGTCTTATTTCTTCGAGTTTTTTCTGGTTATCTTCCTGCATCTGACGAACGTTTCTGTCAAGCGTCGCTCTGACCGCTTCAAGACGTTCATCCTGATTTTTTCGAAGACTTTCCATTCTCGTGTCAAGTCCGCTCGAAAGAGCCGAAACCTGCTCACCGTAAAGACGCAATGTGGTCTGCAAAACCTCGTTGTTTGTTTTTATTCCGTCATTGACAGCTGAAAGCGCATCTGTTTTTATTGCGGAAACCTCTTTCTTCGCTTCCGCCAACTCTTTTTTTACAGCAGAAAGAGATGTCAGACAGACTATCGCCGTAACCGTTGCGGCAACGGCTGCCAATGAAGACAAAACTATCAAAATTATATCCATTTATATTTCCTTTGTTTTTTGCCGTTTTATTTTGAGAATCTGATGTTTTTAACCTCGTACGGTTTGATCTCAACAGAAAGCTCTCCGTTGAATTCTATCCATTTTTCCGCTTCCATCAAGCCGTCGGTATATGCGTATTTAACATACTCCGAGGGTACTGTTATTTTAGCGGTCTTTGTTTCGGAAAGTCCGGTGTATATACGTAAAAATACATCGTTATCCACTTTCCTCATCGCTGAAATATATGCGTTTTTAACGCTCCAATCGGAATTGATGTCCTCTGAGGCTTCAATTATAGGCGCGTTGAACTGCAAAGCGTTCTCCCAAAGAATGCAGTCGCTGTCTTTTCCGTGCGGAACGATAGCGTAATCTACGGCATACGAGTTTCCGACGTTGTACGAAAGATCGCTATCGCACTTGTATTCCATCGCAACGGAGCGGAATAATGTTGTCATCATAATTCCGTTTTCGCAGTTGTTTGCAGGTAATCCTCTGTTTAAAAGGGCTATGCCGACACCGTTCTCGTCAGACGTATCGATAAAACGCTCAGCAGGCTGAGGTCCTTCGCCTCGATTGACGATAGCGTACGGTATCTGATGCCTTATTATATCGGAACTTTTTACGGGGAACGCCGTTCTTAGCCTTGTTCTTTTGGTATTGTTCGTAAATTCCATGTGATACTCTATTCTCGGAGTATCTTTTGCAAAAGTTACGGTTACAGTAAAAGGGATCTTGCTTATCCAATGGCTGTGACAGCCCGTTTGAACGATGCGAAGACCGTCTTCTCCGTATGATACGGCTTCTGCGGACTGTACGGAATTTGCTGCCATCTGTACGTTTCTGTGGGTCGGCAGATCTCTGCGGTCGTATGGGTCGGGGATATTAACAGAGTAGATCTGATGGTACCCTTCCCATGGATATTCAAATTCGACCCAGTTGTCGCCGTTGTCTGCTTGAACCTGCGTGCTTCCGAATGGTATTGCAGGAGCCCCGACAAGCTCTTTGCCGCTTGCCTTTTCAATGAGCGAGGTTATATAACCCTGAGAATTTATGGTTGCAATATAAAAACTGTTTTCGTAGGTGCAGGGAAGGTCGGTTTTTGTTCCCTCAAGCGTTTTTTGCTCAAGATGAGAAAACGCTTCGGCGGAATATTTTTTAACATCTCCGTTCTCTTCCCTGATTCCGTTTACGGAAAAATTCAGAGTGTTGAACGGCTTCTTTTTACCGTTTGCAAGATCAGAGCCTATTTTTTCAAGCTCTTCTTCTTTTTCTGCATATTCTTCCATGCATTGAACAACGCTTTCGTTGCAGATCGTTCCGCAAATTATGTCATGGAACTGATTTTTAAGCGTAAGCTTCCACACAGGGTCAAAGTCAACGCTCTTGTCCTGCAGAACGGAAACCGTTTCAAACGCACAAAGCTTGTTTTCCATTCGTCTGTTCGCAAGCTTTATCTGTATGTTTGTTGCAAAAGAACCTTTAAGCGCCGAAATAAATTCGCCCTCATAAACAGCTTTTTCCGAAAAATCTATATCCGCAAAAGCTTCTTCAAACGAGGAGAACTTCATTGTCGGAAGATCTTCGCGTTTGTTCATCTCTCTTACGATTTCGGGCGCCGCCTTGCACGGCATACACATATCTCCGCCTACGGGCATTATCTGACTGTCTTCGCCGCACCGTTCTTCGTTCTTTTTCATCAATGAACGAATTCCGTTCGACGTCGCATCAGACCAGCTCACTTCTTCTGCGTTTATCTTTTCCGCATTTCCGAAAAACAGACCGCCGTAAGATGTACTCATCCAATGCGTGTTGAGCTCAGTGCCGTCAACGCCTTTCCAGCGGAAGTTTTCAATATCAAAAGATCTTTCCATACATCTGCTGAAGGTATAACCGTTGTAGCCGCACTGCTTTATTATCTGCGGAAGATTTGCGTTATGCCCCCAACAGTCTGCAATATAAGCTGTTTCAGGCTCGTATCCGACAGTTTCTTTTAACACTTTCCTGCCGTAATATGCCTGCATGTAGATGCTCTCGCCCAAAGGCATGGACATATCGGGAACGGCATAGAAGCCCGGTGCAAAATGAAGCTGTCCGTTTTTGGTGAGCTTCTTCAATATATCTCTTTTTTCGGGATGCGTCTTCCAGTATCCGTCAAAGAAATATGCCTGTTCAACAGTAAACGTAAAATCTTCGTTTTCCTGCATTATCTCTATTGCTCTGTCTAAAATTCGTGTCGCAAATTCCGTATACCATGATTCGGGATGAAGATACGCTATATCATGGTGAAATGTCGGTATAAGATGAAGTTTCTTGTTCATGATCGTAATTCTCTTAATTAAAATCGTTTATTCAAGATAGTCGTTGTAAAACTTGTCGAGAGATGCCTGAACTTTATCGGCTATAGATTCGAGTGCTTCGGTTGCCGATATCTTTCCTTTTGTTACATCCATGATTTTCGGGTAAATGACATCGGAGAACGGGGTGTATATCGTGTAGTCAAAGAACGCTTCGTCTCTTATTACTTGGAAGCATTCAAAAGATTCGTTTGAGAAGAATGTTGATCTCTTAAAATCATCCTGCCATGTTTCAACAGTGTCGCCGGGGAGGGGTTGGAACATATAGGGAAGAAGAAGTTCCTGAACCTCGATATCTGTGTTTATCGGAGCATAGAAAAATCTTGAGTTATAAGAAAAAGACGTTCTCGCAAGGTTGCCGTCGGGGTTGCTCGGTCCTTGGGGGAAGTATATCCATTCGTACGCTTCCTGCATTTTGTATGCAAGATTCTCACGGCCCTCGTCCGAAAGACCGAGATGGGTAAATTCAACGAAAAACGCACGTCTGTTTTCGACGAACGGCTCTATGTTCTGTCTGTCGCCGCCGTTGCAGATAAGCTGTCTTTCGGCAAGACTTCCTATGAATTCCAAAGCTTCAAGCGCTTCCTTTGTGTTCAAAGTATAAGTAAGTCTGCCGTCTTCGCCTTTCGTTACGATCCTTGCATTGTTTGAGAATAAAGCCGCAAATTCAAGGTACGGTTCACTTGTGTATGCAAGAGCATAGGTGTGCTTATTTTCATCGGGATCGGACGTATCGTTTATAACTTCACACATCTGTTCAAGCGCAGCCCATGTCCATTCACCCTGTTCGTTAAGTTCGTGGGGAGACGTTTGTTGGTATGTTGAAATAACTCTCGGATTAAACCACATCGCAGGCATTGTGTCTGCTGCAGGGAAGCCCCAATAGTACGCGATTATCGCATAGTAGTCATCGCCGAAAAGACCTGCATTGAGAGCTTCGGGTGTTCCGAAAAGCCCGGAGTGAAGGTCTATGTCCATGTCGGAAAAGGGAATGAAGTATCCCTGCTGAAGAGGTCCTCTTTGAATGTGATGCATTACGGTGAACATAAGGTCCGCATACTTGAGATTAGCCACAAGAAGCGTTTGAAAACGGCCTATGTCGCATCCGTCAATGAGAGATATTTTAACATTGAACTTGTCTTCCGTTTCTTTGTACCTTTGCAAAAGCTGGTCGGCTCTCGCTGTACTACCTGATTCCGGGTTCAACGGATACTGTCCGCCATGAGATAAAGCAGCAATTATGAACTCATAACCCAAAAGGTCAATGTCTTCTTTATCGATAGACGGATCATATTCGGGAATGTTCTCTTCGGCCGTTGTCGCGCATGCAGTAAAAATCATGAACAACACCGTTACGAGCGATAGGACTTTTAATAATCTGCTTTTTCTCATGGTTAAGTCTCCTTTTTTAGTCTAAATAATCGTTGTAAAGCTTGTCGAGAGAGGCCTGGATGGACTGTTCCATACCTTCGAGAGCTTCCGATGCGGTGATCGAGCCCATTGTAACCTTTGAAAGATTGCTGTTCAATTCAGAGTACGGAATGTACGGAGCATAATCGTAGAACGCATCGTCTCTGATCGTCTGGAAATAGTCGAATGATTCTTTGGTGAAGAAATTGTTTCTTTCAAGTTCATCCTGCCAGTCTTCCGCTGTCTCGCCGGGAAGCGGCTGGAAAAGATAAGGAAGAACCAGAGAGTGTACTTCTGCGTCGGAGTTGGTCGGAGCATAGTAGAATCTTGAATGGTATGAGTATGCTGTTCTTGACATCGTCGGGTCGTAGCTCGGTCCGGTGGGGAACAGTATCCATTCGTAAGCACCGTCCATGTTGTACGCAAGGCCGTTCTCGTTTTCCGATGCAAGACCTATCTGAGTGTACTGCATAAAGAATGCAAGTTTGTTATCGACAAAATCCGAAACATCCTGATTGTCTTTGCCTTTGGCATCCTTGATAAGCTTTCTCTCGTTAAGGCCCTTGATAAATTCAAGCGCTTCTTCCGCATTCTTGGATCTCAAAGAGTATCTGAGTCTTCCGTCGCTTTCTTTTGTAACGATCCTTGCACTGTTCGAGAAAAGAGCGCCGAGCTCGATAAACGGTTCGCTCAGGTTTGCTATTGCGTATACATGATCCTCTGAATCGGGGGCTGATGTGTCGTTTATCGCTTCGCACATATCTTCAAAGGTTGCCCATACCCATTCGCCCTGCTCGTCAAGCTCGTGGGGAGAAGTCTGCTGATATTCCGAGATAACTGCGGGGTTAAACCACATCGCAGGCATTACGTACGGAGAGGGGAGACCCCAGTAATAAGATATTATCGAATAATATTTCCCGTCAAAGCATCCTACGTCGAGCATACCCGGAGTTCCGTAAATACCCGATTCGAAATCAAGACCCATATCGGAAAAAGGCAGGAAATAACCGTTCTGAACATATCTTCCGTTTACCATTTCCGCCGACTGAGCGATGATGAGGTCCGAATATTTCATGCCTGCGGCATACTGCGCCATGAAATTTGAAAGACTGCAGTCTTCAGTAACTGTTAATTTGATGTTGAACTCTTTTTCGGTGTCCTTATATCTCTGAAGGAGCTTGTCACCTCTTGAATCAGAACCGGGTTCGGGCAAAAGCTGAACTCTGCCGCCGCCGTGCGCACCTGCGGCGATAATATATTCGTAACCCAAAAGGTCAATGCCACCCAAGTCGATATCTCCGTTATATTCGGGGACTATTTCTGGCTCTGCTGTTGAACATGCTGTAAGAATAAATGTTAATGCCAATATTAATGCTGCTATTTTAAACGGTTTCATTTTTTTCTCCTTATTCTCTATATCTCTATATTTGATCAGTCGAGATAATCGTTGTAAAGTTCGTCAAGACTGCCTTGCATCTTGGGTTCAAGACTAATCAATGTTTCTGATGCGGATTTTCTGCCTTTTGTTACATCCAGAAGTGAAGACTGAAGCTCGGCATAGGGGATAAATCCCGTATAATCGTAAAAGGCTTCGTCTCTGAGTATCTGGAAATATTCAAAAGATTCGTTCGTGAAAAATGTGTTTCTCTCAAAATCGTCCTGCCAGTTTTCCTCTGTTTCTCCGGGAAGCGGTTGGAAAAGATAAGGAAGAAGTATGGACTGGATCTCGATGTCAGAGTTTATGGGAGCAAAGAAGCTGACTGAATGGTATGAGAACGATGTTCTCTGCTTTGAATCCATATCGCCGCTGGGACCTGTCGGGAAGTAAAGCCATTCATATGCTTCTTCCATTAAATATGAGAAGTTGCTTGTGCTTTCCGAGCTTAAACCGAGATGCGTAAATTCAAGGAAGAACGCACGCCTGTTTTCAACAAAGGGTGTGATGTTCTGTCTGTCTCCGCCGTCGCAGATAAGCTGTTTTTCCGCAAGTGAACGTGTAAAGGACAGTGCTTCAAGCGCCTCTTTACTGTTCAGCGCATACGTAAGTCTGCCGTCTGCACCTTTATTTACGATTCTTGCATTGTTTGAATAAAGCGCCGCAAACTCAAGATACGGTTCGCTTGTGTATGCAAGTGCGTAAACATGGTTCTCTTTGTTCGGGTCGGATGTGTCTCTTATTTCTTCACACATTTTTTCCAACGTGTCCCATGTCCATTCGCCCTGCTCGATGAGTTCGTGAGGGTTCGCCTGCTGATAGTTTGTAAGAACTCTCGGATTGAACCACATCGCAGGCATCGTGTACGGTGTCGGGAAGCCCCAGTAGTATGCGTTTACGGTGTAGTACTTGCCGTTGAAAAATCCCGATTCAAGCGCACCCGGTGTTCCGTACAGACCGGAATGAAGATCTATGTCCATGTCGGAAAACGCCATGCAGTAACCGTTCTGAACATATTTACCGCCAAACATTCCCGCGCCGCTTTGAAGCATGAGGTCTGCATATCTTCTGTCTGCCGCAAATTCCGCTAAAAAGGTTTTGGGGTCGTTTGAGTTTTTGACTGTTATGTCTACGTTGTACTTTTCTTCCGTGTCCTTATATCTCTGAAGAAGCTTGTCTCCTCTTACATCTGAACCCGGAACCGGATCCAGCGAAAGAGAACTTGCACCTGCCGCTATTTTGAATTCATAGCCCATAAGGTCAATATCGTCCGAATTTTTATCGGGTTCGTATTCGGGAACGATCTCTTCTTTTGCCGTTGAACATGCACTGAAAACAGTTATCAATGCCAATATCAATGCTGTTACTTTTAACGGTTTCATTTTTTCTCCCTTTTTTCTATATCTGTTCAGTCAAGATAATCGTTGTAAAGACTGTCAAGACTTGCCTGTATTTTCGATTCCATTGATTCCAATGCTTCCGATGCCGTTGTTTTGCCTGTTGACACGCCGGAGAGAACGGAACAAAGATCGTTATACGGAATATACGGCGCATAGTCGTAGAATGCGTCGTCTCTCATTTTAACATACTGCTCAAAAGATTCTTTTGTGAAGAAGTTGTTTCTTTCAAATTCATCCTGCCATGTATCTACGCTTTCGCCGGGAAGAGGCTGGAAAAGATACGGGAGGACGATACCGTGTATTTCGGGGTCGGAATTCGAAGGAGCAAAGTAAAATCTTGAATGGAACGAATACGCCGTCCTTGCCATCGTCGGATCGTA
>SVMP01000218.1 GCA_015067385.1 Oscillospiraceae bacterium
CCGTCCACCATACCGAGGCCTGCACGCAGGATGGGAACGATGGCAAGCTTCTTGCCCGCAAGACGCTTGAAGGTCGCCTTCTGAATGGGAGTTTCGATCTCCACGTCCTCGAGCGGCAGATCTCTCAATGCTTCATAACACATGAGCATTGTTATTTCTTCAATATTTTCTCTGAATTCTTTGTTTGTGGTTTCTTTTTGACGGAGAATCGTTGTTTTATGTTGAATAAGAGGATGATCTAATTTAATTACATTCATTTTTTGACATTCCTTTCTTTTTTACTGTTCGCTGTCATTTGCTTTTGATACTGCAATGTTAACGATAATACCGAGAATAAGTGCGCATGCTACAGATTTTATTGTTATCTGACCAAAGCTTACTGTGAGACCGCCTATACCTGAAATAAGAATCGTTGAAACAACAAAAAGATTTTTGTTCTTATTCAAGTCAACATTCTGAATCATTTTAAGGCCTGAAACAGCGATAAATCCGTAAAGCGCCATACAAACACCGCCCATTACGCAGGAAGGGATCGAGTTAACAAATGCAATAAACGGGGAAATAAACGAAATTACGATTGAAAGTATTGCCGCCAAAATAATTGTGTACACAGAAGCATTTTTTGTGATCGCAACGCATCCTACCGATTCGCCGTAGGTAGTGTTCGGACATCCTCCGAAAAGTGCACCGGCAATGGAACCTATACCGTCGCCGAGAAGTGTTCTGTGCAGTCCGGGATCTTCAAGAAGATCGGCTTCAATGATGGATGAAATATTTTTATGGTCGGCAATATGTTCTGCAAAAACAACAAATGCAACGGGAATATAAGCCACTGCAATAGTTGCCAGATATGAACCGTTGATCTCACCGATACCTTTAAGTGCTGTAAGAAATGTAAATTCCGGAACGGAAATGAACGTTGAAATATTAACACCATCGGCAACAAGAGCTTTAAAAGGTTCGATGTTGAGGACTTTTATTGCATCAATATCAGCCGCATATCCGATAATTGTAAGAACAGCCGAAACAGCGTAGCCTGCGAGAATGCCGAAGATGAAAGGGATAAGCTTTGCTGTTTTCTTGCCGTATGTTGAACATAAGATTACGGTGAAAAGTGTTACAAGCCCACAGAAGATTGCGGCAAGAGGAGAAGTTTCAACGTTTGGTACGCTTCCTTTTGTGAAGTCTCCGACAGCATTTCCCGCAAGTGAAAGCCCGATAATTGCTACCGTAGGACCTATAACGACCGTAGGCATAAGTTTATTGAGCCAATTGACACCTGCAAATTTGACAACAAGCGCAATTACAACATAAACAAGACCTGCAAAAATAGCTCCTATAATAAGACCGAGAAAACCTAATGACATTGAAACACCGCCCGCAAAAGCAGCCGCCATAGAATCGATAAATGCAAAGGAAGAACCTAAAAATACAGGACTTTTTTTCTTGGTAAAAAGAATATAAACAAGAGTACCAATGCCTGCACCGAAAAGCGCCGCAGCCGAGCTCATTGTTGTTCCGCAGATTTGATTGATAATAACAGGAACTACCAATGTTGCAGCCATTATTGAAAGAAGCTGTTGAAAAGCAAAAACAATAAGCTGGCCTATTTTCGGTTTGTCGTTTACGCCGTAGATCAATTTCATTTTACTGTACCTCCTGGTCGGGTTGCACCGATTATTTTTTTTACAGGGAATTATACCCAATTAACCCACTATAAAAATTATACTAAATTCGCCTTATTTTGTCAATATTATTACAGACGAAAATCGGGTAATAAAAACCTTTCTTTTTAGCAAAAAATACCGAACAGATTTAACTGTCCGGTATTTGATGTTATTTACATGAATTTAAATAATCTATGTAATGATTCCAGTCTGTTCTGTTAAGCGCATGACCGAAATCTCTCATATGATATGCAATGTCTCCGTTATGGAAAACATCTCCTATCTCAGGTAAACGGTCGGGATGATCAAATCCTTTCATGCCGTTCTTTTCGTAATATTCGCTTGCCGCAACGCAGGCAAGATATTCGCATTCCGGACAAGCCCAACCGTCTTCGACAGCACTTGCAACATAAACCTTATGGGGTACGTTTGCAGCTATAAGATAGTTCTGATCAAAAGGCATATTGTCTTCATTATCGATATATTTTTTATAGTTTTCGCAGAACCAATAGGGGAATACTTTTGTAATATCTCTTATCGTTTCGCCTGTTTTATGTCTTGAAAGTGCAGCGCCGCTGCAACCGGAATCGTTGGAGATCGCGCAGAAAAATCTTTCATCAATAGCGCCTGCAACAAGGGCGGTCTTGCCGAGACGGGAATGACCTATAACAGTAACTTTTTCATGATCTATTTCAGGTAATGTCTGAATGTAATCCATAACAGCCGATGCTGCCCATGCCCAAAGCCCGATCTTACCGCACTGGTCGGGTTTACGCTCTCCGTTAGGATAGATCGCGCCTGCAAGTCCGTTTGTAAAGTCTCCGTCATCGGTCGTAACATCATTATAATATATCGTAAATATAGCATATCC
>SVMP01000043.1 GCA_015067385.1 Oscillospiraceae bacterium
GATTCGATAGGACTTCCTGCTTGGTGGGTAATGGTATCCATCCTTATCGGCGGCGGATTTCTCGGTGTATTCGGTATGCTTGCAGGTGTTCCGACATTTGCAGTCATCTACAAGATGTTCAAAAAATCAATCCATTACAGACTTGAGAAAAAAGGTTTAGAACACAGAGAATCAAAGGATGAGTAATAACTATGCTTTATAAAAATGACTGGGACAAAGCAAAAGAACGAATCAAAGCATGGTGGAGCGGTGAAATCGTTGACCGATGCTGTGCATCTGTAGTTGCAGGAAAACCAACAAAACCTATCGACCCTAAAATAATGAATCTTCCTCAAAACAAAGAGGACAGACTCAAATATTGGACAGATCCCGAATGGGTCATCAAAAGAAACAGAGCATCTATCGAAAACACATGGTATGGCGGAGAAGCATTCCCCCTGAGCAATCTGAACCTCGGGGCATCAGCTCATGCAGGATTTTTCAAAACCGCAAACTATGCTTTTGAAGACAGTCTGTGGTTCTTTCCAAGTTTAAATGATATAGACGACCTTGAATTTGACGAAAACAGTTGGCTTTACAAACAAACCCTCACCGTTGCAAAAGCCATGGCTGAAGACAGTAAGGGTGATTACTTCGTGTCAATGTCCGATTGCTCCGGCAATATAGATGCATTGGCACACATATACGGTCAGGAAAATCTCCTTACTCTTATGATAGAAGATCCCCAAGCAGTAACGTTTGCAATGAATAAAATGCAGATTGCTTATGAAAAGATCCACAGAGGTGTTTACGATATTGTTAAAGACATAAACAATGGCGGAAGCAGTATCGGATGGCTCAGGACATGGGCACCCGGATTTCATGCACAGCTGCAGGCGGATGCATCAGTAATGATCTCGCCCGAAATGTTCAAAGAATTCATTGAGCCCGAGCTGAGAACACAATGCGAAATGCTTGAATATCCCCTGTATCACTTCGACGGTATAGAGCAGATTCGGCATCTCGACAGTCTGTTATCTATAGAAAAACTCAAAACAATTCAATGGACACAGGTTGCAGGTCAGCCGCCATGCACAGAATTCATCCCCGAACTGCAGCGAATTCAAAAAGCAGGTAAAAATCTTCTTATCGGTGTCTCATACGATCAGATCAAACCGTTAATGGAAAATCTCTCATCAAAAGGTCTGTATTTGCTGATCTGGGCACCATCCGAAGAAGAAGGCGAAGAAATCTTAAAATACATATCAAAAATGACTCATGAATAGACATTTTCACCTCGTAAAACATATTACGGGGTGTTTTTTTATTCAACATATCCTTGCTTTATCAAATAAGACATATATCTTATTTTCTGAACAGGTATCATTTTATCAGAGTTAACAAAATCAGCAAACTCTTTCTCTGTTACCCATTTAAAATCAACTGTCTCTCCGATTTGAAGCCTGACCGAATTTTTATCGCAATCGACAGTACAGATATAATTATGATATATCGTATCGTGCGAAACATAAACGCCTATAGGCTCCATGACCTCGGCTGTAATACCTGTCTCTTCAAGCATTTCTCTTTTTGCACACATCAACGGATCTTCGCCTTTCAAAGCAGAACCGCCGCATGTTGCCTCGTAATATCCGCCGAAATTCTGTTTTGACGGATCTCTGAGCATTAAAAGAATATCACCGTCAACATGTTTAATAAGTATTTCGGACACAAGATGATAAATACCTTTCGGTATTTCTTCACCACGAACAATATCATTATTCGCAGGTGTTCCGTCCGAAAAATATCCGTCCCATATTTCTTTCATAAAAACCTCCGATTAAATAGACTTAAAGCGGCCTTTAAAAAGCCGCTTTAAGTTATGCTAAATTAAGTGCAAGAAGCACCATATCATCAAAAGAAGTCTGACGTTCCTCAGACGAAAGCTTTTCGCCTGTTTCGAGAATATCCGAAACGGTAAGAACAGTAAGAGCTTTTTTACCGAGACGGGCGGCAACAGAATAAAGAGCCGCACTTTCCATCTCAACACCGAGAACGCCCATCTTCATCCACTTTTTGTAGGAATCGGGATCATCGTCATAAAAACGGTCCGACGACAAGATATTGCCGACCGTATATTTCAGCCCTCTTGCTTCAGCCGTTTCAGCCGCTTTACGAAGCAGTGACCAATCGGCAGACGGAGAAAAAGTTCCGGGAAGACCGAACTGTTCAACAAACGACGAATCAGTCGATACAGCCATTGCCAAAACGACCTCACGAAGACTCAACGCAGACGAATATGAACCCATCGAGCCTATTCTGATTATTGTTTCGACGCCGAACTGAGAATAAAGTTCATGACTGTAAATACCCATCGAAGGCATACCCATGCCGCTTGCCATTACCGAAACGGTTTTGCCGTTAAAAATCCCTGTATATCCCTGAACACCTCTGACATTGTTTACAAGAACAGCATCTTCGAGATATTTTTTTGCGACATACTCACTTCTGAGCGGATCGCCGGGCATGAGAACGGTTTTTGCGTACGGAACAGGCGGTGCAGAGATATGCGGAGTAAAAATTTTACATTCACTCATTCTTTATCAGCCTTTTCTTTCTTTTTTAATTTCTCGTTTTTAGCGGAAAAATATTTTAAAAGTCTGGATGCTTTTTCCTGATTTTTTTCTTCAACAGGAGAAAGCTCTTCCGGTTTAATGTCTGTTTTTTCGTCCGCTGCTTCCGGTTTTTCTTCGGGAACAGGCTCCGAATTTACGGTTTCCGCCGATTTTTCTTCATCGGTTTCTGAGGAAGCCTCATTATTCTCGGCATCGTCCTCTTTTTTTTCGGACGGTTCTTCTGTTTCTGCAGCAGGATCGGTCTTTTCTTCTTCGACCTTTTTCTCTTCGGTCTCGGATTTTTCTTCCGATTTTTCCTCTTCAGCCGTTTTCTCAGAATCTTTTTCATCGGAGATAGCTTCCGCTGCGGCAACAACTGTTTCCGCTACCTCTGCTTTAACCTCTTCTTCTTGTTCTTTTACTTCTTCTTTCTTATCGGAAGTTTCGGTTTCAGCGGGGGCTTCGGTTTCAACATTTTCTGTTTTTACATCTTCTGTGTTTTCATTTTCTTCGGATGTTTCCTCATGTTTATCTTCCGTTTTTTCTTCGGAAGAGGATTCATATTCTTTTGTTTCTTCGGTCTTTTCTTCCGATTTTTCCTCTTCGGCCGTTTTCTCAGAATCTTTTTCATCGGAGTTAACTTCTGCCGCGGCAACAACTGCTTCCTCTACCTCTGCTTTAACCTCTTCTTCTTGTTCTTTTACTTCTTCTTTCTTATCGGAAGTTTCGGTTTCAGCGGGAGCTTCAGTTTCAACATTTTCTGTTTTTACATCTTCGGTATTTTCATTTTCTTCGGATGTTTCCTCATGTTTATCTTCCGTTTTTTCTTCGGAAGAGGAATCATCTTCTTTTGTTTCTTCGGTCTTTTCTTCCGATTTTTCCTCGACAGCAGCGACAGCGGCAACTACGGTCTCCGCAGATTCCTCTGCATCTTTCATCTCATCCGCAAGCTCAACTGTTTCGGTATTTTCCTCGGAAGATGTTTCTTCTGTGTTTTCCTGTTCGGAATCTTCTTCCTCTTCTTCTCCGTTGCTGCGGATCTTAGAAACGACAAGATAAACAATTCCGCAAAGAGCAATAAGAGCGCCGACGATATAGATTATAAGATCGCTGTCTATACCCGAAGGTTCTTTCGGAGTTACAACAACATCAACAGGCTTATTTTCGTTCGACTCTTCATTATTGTCGTTTTCAGGCTCATTATTTTCGGGAAGCTCTTCGGTATCGGGTTCTTCTGTCTGAATATTTTCATCGGAAGGAGATCCTGTTTCTTCCGAAACATCTCCGTCGGGAGTTTCTTCGGGAGTCTCGCTGTCCGCAGGTGTTTCCCCTATTTCATCCGTTTCAACATCTTCCTCGGTTTTATTTTCTTCCTCGGGAGACTCTTCGGGATCCTTCTGCCCTACATCGGGAACTGTTTCATCGGGAAGCGGAGTTATAGGAGTTACGATCACAGGGGGTTCGGTATTATTATCGGGGGTTACGGGAATAGTGGTATCGGGGATCTGAGTCTCGGTGTCGGGAACGACTTCGACCTCAGGCTCCTCAACGACTATTTTTTCAAGCTTGTTAAGATATTTTTTAAGATTGCTGCGAGCGGAGTCAACCTCTTTCTGTGTTGCATATTTATTTTGGTAAACAGCAACGGCAGCTTCATAAGGTTCGCTGAGCGCCTTTACGCTTTCAGAAGTATAAAGTGCAAAATCATAAAGCATACACTGATATGCCTGGCTTAATGATTTGTAAAGCTTTGATTTATCAGCTTCTACAAAAACAACAACGTATTTTTCAAGCGCATCTTTAACTTTTTCAGTTTCCGCATCTATCTGTTCAACGGTGGCTGTCTCATCATCGTAAAGCTTTTTGGCGGCGGTGTAAACAGGCATCATTCTGTTAACGGAATCAATCGTGTATTTGGAGCTGAACCTGAAACAAACGTCAAAAGCCTCATCGATAACTACAGCAAGGCTTTCCCTTGCCATATCGAGTTTCATCTGAGGGGTTACGATATCGCCGTTATAAATATACTCGGAAAGATCGTAGTCTGTTGTTGCTTTTTCGGAATCGGAATAATAAACTGCAAGTGTAAGATGATCTTTCTTTATCGTTTTTGCGGATTTAAGCATATAATCTGCCGTAATATCCGTATGTGCGCCGGTCTCGTCAATGGGACCGTTCCAAAGTATATCAAGATGATACCAATTTCCGTCTACATTTACAAGATTCCAAACGTGTTCAACATTCTCTTTATCAACAACGGCATAGCCGCGAACCAGCATATTTTCAAAGCCGAGTTCATCAAGGAAAAGAGCCGTAAGTCCTGCGTATTCCTCGCAAACACCCTTACCGTTTGCGACAAACTGAACGGTACTTTTTCTCTGTACGCCCTTGACGTCATATGTAAAATAACCGTCAAGCAAATAATTATTCAGTTCAATTATCTGTTTTGCCGCAGGATATTCACGCCATTCATCAGCTTTTGGCTTAATAATGGTCTCAATAAGATTATCAACCTGGTCAAAGTCATCACCGACAACAAGTGCGATATGTAAAAGCATTTCCGTAACATCGCCTGTTTCGGGATTATATGAAACTTCATAGCTTGCGCCGTACATATAGATCAAAGTTGAAACGTATTTTTTACCGAGATTGGATGTAAGTTCGATAAAGATATTTTCAACTATATCGGACACAAACTCAGATACATTATCAGTATCAACATAATCGATGTCCGTAACTTTGAAAGTGTGAACGACAGCATTTTTTTCAACAAGAGGTTTCTTCTCCTCAAGTTTTATTTTTCTTTTAACAAAAGTATTCGTTTCAGACGAGAAAAGCTCGGCTCTTGTCGCATTTTCATAAAACTCGACAATCCCCTCTGTTGTTTTCTCATCAATAAAAACCGGTTCTTCTTCCATTACAAACTCAACAGATGTTATTTCTGCGGATGATGTTACAGAAAAAGAAAACAAAACGAAAATTATGACCGCTAACGGAACCAAGAATTTTGAAAATGCGGCCCTGAAATTAAAACTTTTGCTCATAATTTATTCCAACAACTCCTTAACTGCATTATTATACCATAAGTATACATTATTACCATGTACGAACTTCGAACATTTTTCGACATTGATTTTCACTAACAAACTTTATACTTTAAGACGGAAAATAATACAGTTTGTTCCATCAATACAATATTTTACCTGAAATATTCACAATTAAATGTTCTGTTAATAAAATATGATGTTGCGAATGAATATATCTGCCTTCAATATGTTGAAAACGTCACATTTTCAAGTTATAATTAAACAAAAAGATGAAAGGCGAGATTCTTTTATGAAAAAGCCCGCAAAACTGTTGATCCCGATACTTGCATCCGCTGTTTTCGCAACGACTGCATCTGTTTTAGCGGATGGACTTCCGATTTTCGGCAAGCCTAAAGCAGAAGATGTCAAACAGGTAAAAATCGAGCATCTCGATTACCCGAATGACATCAAAGAATTCACGGATAACAAAAATATTGAATTAGCAGTATCTCTTTTAAGCTATTTACATATTTCGCCAATAAAAAAGATTACCGATAATCCCCCGAAGATCAACATAACATACAACTTAAAAGACGGCTCTTGCATCACTGTTTCGGCAAACAGTTCGACTGTCTGGTTAAACGGAAGACCGAGGGCAATACACGATAAAAATACATTTTACAAAATGTGTACAGCCGCATTCTTTTTTCAAAACGAAAACAAAGGGTGAGCAATAATGAAAAGACAGTTACAGGGAATTTCTTTGATACTGATGGGAATATTGCTTTCTGTATGTTTCGGGAATGAACCGTTTTTCGATCTTGACTTCGCTTGGTCTGTTATTTTTTTCGCTGTCGGCATCGTCGGTGTTATACTTACATTCCTTCCCGAAAAACACAATTGATCGGGTTTATACATAAAAAAATTTTAGAATAAACCGAGGGACAGGTCTACAAAACCTGTCCCTCAATATTATTTTTATACTCTGCAAAGTAAGCCGTCTTTTTCTTCGATATCGACCAATACGGGACGTTCGTTCGGAGAATTGTTGGGCTGATGACAGATAAATTTAAGTGTGCCGTCAAGAGCCTTAAAGATCATTCCGTGACCGCCGTCCTGTTCGAAAAGGAGTTTATCGGATAATTTCCACGAACCCTTAACGCCGCCTTCCGAATATGCGATAGCCTCAAGATAACCGAGTTCTCCAAAGCTTGACCAGATCATAAGGAGTTTGCCATCGGAATTTTTGAACATGAAAGGACCGTCCGTAACATATCCGTCATTTCCGAGGCTTTTAACCTTAGGCTGTTCAGATGCACGAAGGATAAAGAAAGGTTCGCTGACGGGTTTTGAAAGATCTTCGGAAAGTTCAACACCGCAGATCTCGCCGTTTCTGATCTGAGTCCATTCATGGCAGAAGATCATATAGGGACGTCCGTCTTCAACATAAAAAGTTCCGTCAAGACTGGACCATTCAACAGGGGTGATCGAACCGTTACTGTGAAAATCAAACGGTCCCATGGGGGATTCGGCTTTAAGGATATATGTTCCGTTCATAGGTCTGTTAAACGTTACGAACATATAGTAATTTCCGTTATACTTATGTACCTCGGGTGCCCACATATGAGCCTTCCAATTATCGTCCTCAGGTACGGCGAAAACCTCATGAGCCTCTGACCAGTTTTCGAGATCATCACTAACAAAAACATCAACGCCGTAGATCGTTCCCCAAGCACCCTTACCTCTTGTGCCGTAAAGATAATATTTTCCGTCATCAACAAGAACAAAGGGGTCTCTGACATGTATATCTGAAAATTTCATACTATAGCTCTCCATTGATTATTATTTAAGAATTTTTTATTTAAGAATTTTTACCGATAGAAGCGTAATATTCTATTCTGTCCGCAAGATACGGATAAGCAAGCTCTGTTCTTTCGGAAACGAAGCTCTTGCCGAGATCTTCTGTAGCAGCTTTTTCGTGACCTATAAGAGCCCAAGCCGCATCCTGAAGATTCGAAAATTCGGGGTCTCTCTGAGCCATACAGATAAAGCTCTGGCGAGGAGTATTTATATCTTCACCGCTGATCTGGAAGAATCCGTATTTATCGCAAAGCTCGCGTAAACGGCGAAGCTGTTCGATAGTGTTTCTTGAGGGCATATATGTAATTGCTGTAAAACCGGTCTTTTTAAGCCATTTTACAAGATCTTCAAGGAAATCGTCTTCAAATTTCTGTGCACGTTTGTCGCCGGTAACGCTGTTTGTAACGTCTCCGAGATAAGGATAAGCCATAATAGCACCGGTCTTGTTTGCAAGTTCAACTATCTTTGAAACATCAGGACATTCCTCGTCATTTGCTTCAACGTAAAAACGTGTAACATCGCTCTTGAGAACGCCGAGAAGATCATATTCATAACATTTATTATCGGGATCGGAAAGGAAACCTTCGATCTTTGCGGAAACGTTATATTTAAGATCATTTCTGAGAAAATCAACGACAGCCTGACCTTTCCCGAATTTTTCGATGATCTTATTGCTTACAGCGCAGAGGAGGTGACGTTCTGTAATACTTCCGCCATCATGAAGAACGGAAAGGGGAACAACATCTTTATCAAAATCAACATTTATTCCGTAAGGATTAAGGATCCCGTTGAGATTTGCGATCATTTTCTTATTTCGTTCATTTCGTGCAGCCGTGATTGGCTTAAAGTATTCTCTGACAGTTTCAAACTGAGTATGGGGAATACCGTGGAGAGAACAGTATATAACGGAAAGCTGATCGGGATTATTGATCTTTTTGCCGAGGAAAGGCGAATCCTTCACACTTACACGGCACTCTGCACCGCATGTAGAAGCAACACCGAGATATTCGGTCGCTTCAACAAATTCCGCACAGCCGCCGACACTGTCATGGTCCATGATGCCAACCGTGGAAAGACCTGCCATGTATCCGAAATATGCAGCAGCAGACGGAGAATAGGGAGAGAAGGAGTATGTGGTATGGATGTGGTTATTAACGTCATCCTGTCCTTTTTCAGGGACTATCTCACCTTTTTTTATCATTTCACCGAGAGCTTTTGCAGCTTCGAGACGTTCCGCACGATCTGCAGAATTAAGCTGTTGTTCAAGTATTTTTCTGTCCATGATTATATCTCCTAAAAAAAACATTTTATGAGTTCGTCGGTTTCAACACCGACAAAAAAGTCTTTAATTTTTATTTTTTCAAAAAGTGAAGTCAGTATTTCCTTTCGATGCTCTGTCCCGATAAGATAAGAAACGAACTCTTCTTTCGGTCTGACAGAAAAGAAATCCCCGAACACTTCTGCTTTTTCGATCTTGCCGTCAACGATCTCAAGTTCGATCTGTACCGTTCCGCAAGAAAGATATGCCGTTCTCGAAAAGGAATACTTTGGAGAATTTCCGTAATTCCATTGCCATGTACGGTATTTGGAGTCGGCAAGAGATTCTATACTATCCGTTTCCTGAGCGGAAAGACAGGAATATTCACAGTCTGTTTTATTGATAAAATAATCCGCAACAAGAGAGATAAATTCACACGCAGTATAGTTTTTATCTGACGGAAGATGATCTTTTATATTGGTAACTCTGGAACGAACCGATCGGATAGCCTTGGATCTTATTTTTTCGGGATTAACAGTCAAAACCTCCCCTACCCTGTCAAGATCAGATGAGTAAAGCAAAGTTCCGTGATGAAGAACTCTGCCGTCGGATATATGCTGCGCATTACCCGAAAATTTCATACCGTCAATAAGAAGATCGTTTCTTCCCGAGAATTCCGCATTGACACCGAGAGTTGAGAGAAGTTCGATTATGGGCGCTGCGAATTTCTTAAAATCCAGGCAACACTCATCACCCTGAGATGTTATAACGGAATAATTTATGTTTCCCAGATCATGAAATACAGCCCCGCCTCCGGTTATTCGACGAACGACCGAAATACCGTATTTCTCAATTGAATCCTGATTGATTTCAGATAAAGTGTTCTGATTTCTGCCGATGATGACAGCATTTTTATTCTGCCAAAGGATAACGATATCATCTTTTGTTTCGGAAAAAAGGTATTCTTCCGCAGCAAGATTAAATTCAGGCTCTGTGCTCTTTAACACTATAAGCCTTGTCATACGCTTCCGCCCTGTCTCGCTTCGGCAAGCATCATATCTTTAACTTTCATAAGACGGGTAATATTTCCACGCTCGTTTTCATCAAGTTTCATAACGATGCTCTTGATGGTAACCTCAAGATTCGGTATCATAACATGTTCAAGCGCATTTACACGTCTTCTTGTTTTTTCTATCTCGGACGCAAGAAGTTGAACGCTCTTTTCCGTTTCGGCAAGTTCAACAAGCTGCGAAACGATGTTGGACAAAGCGCCTACAGCAACGTCCAGTTCTGCCGTTGTAGTAACAAATCCGTAAGCATAAATATCGGAATCCTTGCCCGTCATGGAATAATCGAACTTGGGAACAGCAACACTCATGATATTTCTGGTTGACGTTTCAAGCTCTATTGACTGTTTGGGACAAATGAGAGCTTCTTCAACAGCCTGCGGAGACATTGTCGCAGATGCAACGGAAAAGGATGTCTGAACATTCTTGAGATTTTCTTCAACGACAGCGCGTAATTCTCTGTTTTTTCTGACGAGCTCGAGGAACTGTTTTACCATTTCATCTCGCTTATCTTTAAGAAGTTTATGACCTCGACGAGCCGTTGCAAGTCTTTTTTTCAACTTGGAAAGCTCCATTCTGGTCGGATTAACTTTCATTATAGTTGCCATTTAAATCACCGCTTCGGCACGATAAATTTTACCCATGCCGATCTTCAAAAAATATTGAATCAAGCAAAGATCAATCCTTGTTCTTTGCATACTTTTCGTAAACAGACTGTTTTATTCTCTTGAGCTCGGAACGCGGGAACATAGAAAGAAGTTCCCAACCGAGATCCAGTGTTTCTTCGATAGATCTGTTTGTGGTGTAGCCTTGGTTTACGTATTTTTCCTCAAATTCATCGGCAAACTTCGCATATACTCTGTCGATGGGAGTAAGCGCAGCCTCGCCGAGAATTATCATAAGCTCTTTTGCTTCTTTTCCTCTTGCATAACAAGCAAAGAGCTGATTCATAGTGTTTGCATGGTCCTCACGTGTCTTTCCGTCACCGATACCTTTATCTTTAAGACGCGAAAGAGACGGCAAAACATCGATAGGCGGAGTAACGCCTTTCTTGTAAAGATCGCGTGAAAGAATTATCTGTCCCTCTGTAATATAGCCGGTGAGGTCGGGAATGGGATGTGTTTTATCGTCTTCGGGCATGGTAAGAATGGGGATCATTGTTATTGAACCCTCGCTGTCGATTCTTCTGCCGGCACGCTCATACATAGTTGCAAGGTCAGTGTACATATAACCGGGGTATCCGCGTCTGCCCGGAACTTCTTTTCTTGCGGCAGATACTTCACGGATAGCTTCCGCATAGTTCGTAATATCGGTCATAATAACAAGAACATGCATACCGAGGTCAAACGCAAGATATTCCGCAGCGGTAAGGGCTACACGGGGAGTAGATATACGTGCGATAGCGGAGTCTGACGAAAGGTTTATAAAAAGAACCGTTCTGTCGATTGCGCCCGTACGTTTAAAGTCGGAAATAAAAAAGTCAGCTTCTTCGAATGTTATACCGACAGCGGCAAAAACTACCGCAAATTTGGAATCTGTACCGAGAACCTTTGCCTGTCTTGCGATCTGAGCCGCAAGATTAGCGTGAGGAAGACCCGAACCCGAAAAAATAGGAAGCTTCTGTCCTCGAACAAGTGTATTCAAGCCATCGATAGCGGAAACACCTGTCTGAATAAATTCAGAGGGATAGTTTCTGGAAGCAGGATTCATCGGCGTACCGTTGATGTCCATCATTTTTTCAGCAATTACGGGAACGGCATTATCGATAGGTCTGCCGAGACCGTCGAAAATTCTGCCGAGAATATCGGGAGAAACACCGAATTCGATACCTGTTCCGAGAAAACGGACGGAACTTTCCGCAAGGTTCATACCTGCAGAAGAGTCAAAAAGCTGAACGACAGCATCGGTACCGTTTACTTCAAGAACTTTACAGCGGCGGATCTCACCTGTCTGGGTACGGATCTCGCCGAGCTCGCCGTAAGTTACACCCGATACATTTTTTACGACCATAAGAGGCCCGGCAACTTCCTGAATTGATTTATATTCTTTATGCATTATTCATCGGCCTCCATAGTTTTGAGAATATTTTCCGTTTCAATATCAAGCTGAGCCTTGATCTCCTCGTAAGCCGCCGCAACGTCTTGCTCCACAACATCTTTAAGATGGGCAATTCTGTCACGAACGGGCATTTCGATAAGTTTATCGAGATCTGCGCCTGCGGCAAGAGCATCGGACGTCTTCTTGTAATACGTCATAACAAGATCAAGAATAGCATTCTGCTTTTCAAGAGAAGAATATGAATCTTCCTCACTCATAGCATTCTGCTGCAGATAGTCTTCACGAATAGATCTTGCGGTTTCCATGACAATACGGTCTTCAGAAGAGATCGCATCAATACCGACGAGTTTTACGATCTCGTCAAGTTCGTTTTCGATCTGAAGAAGTTTAAGTGCCTGAGAAGACTGAGTTTTTCTGTTCGAGTATCCGTTCTGAGCATAATAATCGGAAAGTTTATCGTAATAAAGTGAATAAGAATTAAGCCAGTTAATTGCAGGGAAATGACGTTTATATGCAAGAGATGAGTCAAGTCCCCAGAAAACCTTTACGATTCGCATCGTAGCCTGAGCAACAGGGTCAGAAAGGTCGCCGCCTGCGGGAGAAACAGCACCGATAGCCGTAAGGCTGCCTGTTCTTCCGTCAGAACCGAGACATTCAACGTATCCTGCACGTTCATAGAACTGAGCAAGACGAGAAGTAAGATATGCGGGATAACCTTCTTCACCGGGCATTTCTTCAAGACGACCCGACATTTCACGGAGCGCCTCTGCCCAACGGGAAGTAGAGTCAGCCATAATAGCGACATCGTAACCCATATCTCTGAAATATTCAGCAATAGTAATACCTGTATAGATAGATGCTTCACGTGCTGCAACCGGCATATCCGAAGTGTTTGCAATAAGAACCGTTCTGTTCATAAGGCTCTGACCGGTTCTGGGGTCCTTAAGTTCGGGGAATTCACGGAGAACGTCCGTCATTTCATTTCCGCGTTCGCCGCAGCCGATGTAAACAACAATATCAACGTCAGACCATTTTGCAAGCTGATGCTGAACGACGGTCTTACCGCTGCCAAAAGGACCGGGAACACATGCAGTACCGCCTTTTGCAAGCGGGAAAAGCGTGTCGATGATCCTCTGACCTGTCGTAAACGGAACAGAGGGAGCCATTTTATTTTTGTACGGACGACCCTTTCTTACGGGCCAACGCTGCATGAGTTTTATCTCAACGGATTCTCCGCTCGGTTTTTTTACTTTTGCAACGAGCTGATTTACTGTATAAGAGCCTGATTTGATGTAGATGATCTCGCCTTCGATATCGGGAGGGACCATGATCTTATGAGTGAACGCAGGGGTTTCCTGAACAGTGCCTATAATGTCGCCCGGCTTTACTGTTTCGCCTATTTTAACACAGGAAACAAAATCCCAATAGATCTCTCTGTTAAGTGCAGGAATATCAACGCCTCTTTCGATGAGCGCACCGCACTGTTCGCGGATAGCCTCAAGGGGACGCTGAATACCGTCATATATATTTTTTATAAGACCAGGACCGAGCTCGACGGAAAGCTGCATATCGTCGGAAACAACAATGTCTCCGGGGCCGATACCGGCTGTCTCTTCATAGACCTGAATAGATGCTTTATCGCCGCGCATTTCTATTATCTCGCCGATAAGACGGGATTTACCGACACGAACGACGTCAAACATATTTGCGCCGCCCATGCCCTCGGCAACTACAAGCGGTCCCGCAACCTTGATTATTTTACCTTCTGCTTTATTTGATGCCATTTTTTTCTCCATTCTGCCGTGTAAATACGGCATAAACTAAATTCAGAAGCATTTTACGATCTGAATTTAAACGTGAAATCACGCTGCGACAATTA
>SVMP01000044.1 GCA_015067385.1 Oscillospiraceae bacterium
GCGATCGCCATCAACCGCACCTATAACCGCGACACCAGCGAGGTTTTGAGAGGATAATCGTAAAATAGAAAACGCTCCGAATATGGATGAACAAAGATCGTATTCGGAGCGTTATTTATTGGAGGATTATTATTTAATTGTTGGAGTCTACTTGTTTTTTTAGTATTTCGTCCAATTCCAGAAAGTATTTTTTGACAGGGATCGGACGTTTTTCTGCATTTATAAAGCAGTGTGAGGATGTTGCTGTTGCGGCAAGTTCTCCGCTTTGTACGTTTGTCATTGAGTAGCAGAGCGTAAGTTTTACTCCTGTGTATTTTGAAACCTTAACTTCTATCTCGATTTCATCACCGTATGTTGTAGTCCGTTTGTAATCACAGTTTACAGATACAACAGGGGAGGTAATGCCTTCTGCTTCAAGACGTGTCATTGGGTACCCGATCTTTGTTAAAAGATCCATTCTTGCTTCTTCCATGAAACGAATGTAGTTCGAATGGTGGGTTATGCCCATTTTATCTGTTTCGTAATAATTGATTTTGTGTATATATTTGCTCATATTAGATCTCTGTTTGAAAGTTCACCGAGAGTTGTCTCAGCCCAACTGTAATTTGTCAGATAACTGCCTTTGAAGAGTTGTGAATATTCTTCTTTCCCAGAAAGGTAATTGTAAAGATCGCACTGGACTTTTTCGGGTATAACTCTGCGTTTGCCGTCAACCGTTTCAATAATATCCGATATACCGTATTCTTCCAATGTGTTTTTCAGACGCAATGCAACTTTTCTGTATCTGGAAAGTGTAACCGTTGATGTCGGCTCGTCTTCCCATAAAAAACCGATCGCTTCTTCGGATGATACATATCCGCCTTTTCTGTCAACAAGCAGCGCAAAAAGCTCTTTTGCTTTTTTGTTTCTGAAAGCTATCGGAATGTCTCCTACAAAAACATCGAAATAACCGAATGTCCTTATTGAAACGGTTCTGTTTTCGGGCAGGTTTTCTTTTTGTTTTTGGTCTGTTGATTCTGCATAATAAAGCATAACGTATCTTGAATTCATTACGTTTGCTTCTTTATGAGAGCAGATCGCTTTTATTTTACGTTCTTTTTCTGATTTACAGTCAAAATAAGTAAATTCAGCTTCTCCGTTTCGCAAAAGTTCCGCAAAATCTTCGTATGCCGTATCGCTGTAAGCAACGAAATTTTCAAGCGGCGTTGCTTTTTCCATCAAAGAGATCCACTCATCTTTTGTATAACCGAAAAATTCGCATACGTTATCATTTGCAAATAGGGGTTTTACAAGTCCGTCAGCCGTTACTTCAAATGCTGCAAGTCCATCGGTAAAACGCATGACAAGCTCTTTCATATTTTCTCTGAGAATGCTGTTTTCTGTCATCAAAACATTTGCGTCCACCGTGTTCGGCATCGTTCGACAACAGTAAAAACTTACCGAGTCATCAACTTTTATAAATACGCCTTTATATTTTCTGTTTTCTCCGCTTGACGATTGCGCTGTATACTCTATCATGGGAGGTTGGTTGTTTTGTGTCGTAAGTTTTTTCTGGCAGAAATCTCGGAAAAATGCTAAAACACGTTCTCTGTCTTCCGGAACGACCGTTTCCCTTATCCATTTATCGTAAGCGTCTTCTATCTGAATTGCAATATCTTCAAAATGCTTGAATTTTGGGGAACCGTTGCTGTGAAGACATTTAACCGTATTGGAATCAATGTTAAATTCGAATATTTTATCGTAAACATCTGTCAGCGCTTTAAGGTACCTTTGAGTTTCAGTATTTTTTCTTTTCTGATGGCGATCTGTAACGTCCATGCATACTGTCTGAAATTCCGCTTTTCCGTGTTCGTTTATCGTTTTTGTTACCCATCCGAAGATATGCGCCCTTGTTCCGTCGCATCGTAAAAGTGTTATTTCTCCTGCAATGGGAACATCAGATGAATACACTCTGTTAAGATATTTTGAAAATCTTCTTCGTTCTTCCATCGGTATCATCAGGAAAATGTTGCTTTTGTAAAGCTCAAGATAATCCATTTCGCCGTCTTTTACTTCAGGAAAGCGAAGAATGTCGATCATTTTTTTATTGATATATGTAACTCTCGGTTGCTTTTCGCATGTGTATTTCATGAATCCGCATGGGATCGTTTCATTGAGAAAATGCAGATCATTGTTTTCATTTTTTATATCTGTTATGTCTGTTAATACGGATGAGCCTATCATTGTTCCGCTTTCGGATATTTCCGTGGTGAAGCAATCTTTTACAAATATTACGGAACCGTCTTTTTTTATCAGACGGTATTCAGTTGAAAGTGTTTGTTCTTTAACAGAAATACGCTGTAAAAAATCCGTATATTTTTCTTGATCGGCAGGGTGTACGCAAAGAGCATAAAGATCGTGTTTTTCACTTTGAAGCTCCGATATGTCTTTACCTAACATATTGCAGAGATTTTTACTGACAAAGCTTAAACGAAACGGCTTTTCAAGAATATACTGATGAAAACCGCTGATCTTTGTGTCGAGTATGTTTTCCGTATTGTTTAACGTGTTATTCATTTTTTGATCTCCATTTACGGAATATGTTGAAATTGATTTTACCATAAATTTATAACAGAATTTTGACTATTTGACAAATCCTGTATAGTATATTACTTGCTTTGTTCCCTGAGAACAGTCTTCTGAATTTTTCCGCTGATGGTCTTGGGCATTTCAGCTACAAACTCGATAAGCCTTATCCATTTGTATTCCGCAAGTCTGTGGTTGCAGAATTCTTTGATTTCAAGCTCTAATTCTTTTGTAGGTGTAAATCCTTTGCCGAGTCTTATAACGGCTTTTATTGCCTGACCGCGCAATGTGTCGGGAACGCCTATAACACTGCATTCCGCAACCGCAGGATGCTCAGCCAGAACATTTTCCACTTCGTACGGTCCGACTCGGAACCCACCTGTTTTGATTATATCGTCAAATCTGCCATGGAACCAGAATCTTCCGTTTTCATCTTTATATGCCGCATCTCCGGTATGATATACCCCGTTTCTCCATACATAATTATATTGACTTTCATTATCGAGATATGATATGAAAATGCCTGCTTGCTTACCTTTTTCTTTCGGTATTATAACGACCTCGCCGATCTCTCCGACTTCGACGGATTCACCGTTCTTGCCTCTGAGTTCGATATTGTAAAATGGAGATGGCGTACCCATGGATCCTGCAACTGCGCTGTTTTCGTTGAAATTAGCCATTAACAGCGCTGTTTCGGTCTGTCCGTAACCTTCGCAAAGAGTAAGCCCCGTTCTTTCGGTGAATTTACGGAAAACATCGGGGGATAGCAATTCACCGGCAGTAGATGCATGTTTCAGAGATGGCATATTCGGGATCCCTTTTCGTGCAAGGTATCTGTAAACTGTCGGGGGTGCACAGAATGATGTGACGCCGTATTTGTTTATTACATTTGTCAGTTGCTTCGGGTCGAAATTGTCAAAGTCATATACCATTACGGCGCTTCCGATCAGCCATTGTCCGTAGATCTTACCCCATGAGGCTTTTGCCCATCCTGTTTCGGCAACCGTAAAGTGAAGCCCGTTGTCTTCTGCATGCTGCCAGTATTTTGCGGTTACGATATGTGCGAGAGGGTAGGTAAAGTCATGAATTACGCCCTTGGGATATCCTGTTGTTCCGGATGTAAAGTACAGGATCATAGGATCGTTTGAGGATGTTTTAACACGCAATAAATCTTCGCTTGCAGCCTCAGTCTTTTCCGTAAGGTTTTCAAAACCGTCAATGTTCGCCTGTACACACCAAAGCTTTGGTCTTATTGTTGTTTGATTTAATGCGGACATTATTTTTTGAGGAACTTCGTTCTGAGATGTGCAGATCACCGCTTTGATTTTTGAAGCGTTTATTCTGTAAACAAGATCGTTTACTGTAAGCATGTGCGTTGCAGGTATCATTACCGCGCCGATCTTATGAAGGGCTATTGCCGCAAACCAGTATTCATAATGCCTTTTGAGAATAAGCATAACTCGGTCGCCCTTGCATATGCCTGAATCTGTGAAAACATTCGCCATTTTATTGCTGTATTTTTTTACGTCCGAAAAAGTGAAGATATGTTCCTCATTTTCGGTGTTACACCAAACCAATGCTCGTTTATTCGGCGACGTTTTCGCAATTTCATCAACAACATCGTACCCGAAATTGAAGTTTTCGGGTATGTTTAGAGTGAAATCTTTTATATTTCCGTTTTCGTCTGTTGTTTCATGACAAAACTGTCGGTATACGCTCATATATTCTCCTTAGTTACAGAATTTACGCCTATGCTTCTGAATCTGTCGTATCTGTGTGATATTAAATCAAGATCATTTGCCAATGTCTGTATTTCATCAGACAAAAGCATTCTTATTCTGTCAAAAAATTCTTTTTTGCCTATATCTTTTTCGGATAATATTTTTTCTATAACACCGAGACTTTTGGCGTCTTCTGCTGTCAGTTTCAGGCTTGTTGCCGCTGCTTCTGCTTTTGATGAATCTTTCCAGAGAATACTTGCACATCCTTCCGGAGATATTACCGAATAAACAGAATTCTGAAGCATCCACACTCTGTCCGCTACAGCAAGAGCAAGCGCTCCTCCGCTTCCGCCCTCACCGATAAGTATTGATATTATCGGAACGCATAAAGTTGACATTTCCATCAGATTTTCTGCAATTGCCTGACCTTGACCCCTTTCTTCTGCGCCTATGCCGCAAAATGCCCCGGATGTGTCTATGAAGCAGATAATAGGACGTCCGAATTTTTCGGCTTGTTTCATCAATCGAAGCGCTTTTCTGTATCCTTCGGGATGCGGCGCTCCGAAATTTCTGTATGTTCTTTCTTTTGCCGTATGTCCTTTTTCTATCGCTATAACTGTCACAGGTTCTCCGTTAAGCCTTGCAATTCCGCCGACAATTGCTTTGTCGTCTGCAAAATTCCTGTCACCGTGAAATTCTATAAAGTTTTTGAAAATGTTTTTTATGTAATCCATTCCGGTCGGACGTGTGCTTTCTCTTGCAATCTTTACCCGTTCATAAGCCGTTTCATTCATTGTTTTACAGCGGCTTCCTTAACGAAAGCCTTCCTTTCTTATGCTTTTATTTTTCCGCCATGCAGTTTTAAAAGCTCTGTAAGTGTCTTTTTTTGATTTGATCTCGGTACTATGCTGTCGATAAATCCGTGTTCCAACACAAACTCCGATTTTTGAAATCCGTCGGGAAGAGATCTTTTGGTCGTCTGTTCAATTACCCTTGCGCCCGCAAAACCTATGGTCGCTTCCGGTTCGGCAAGAATTATATCTGCCTGCATAGCAAAACTTGCAGTAACTCCGCCGGTAGTTGGGTCTGTAAGGACTGCAATATATAAAAGACCTGAATCACTGTGGCGTTTTACTGCGGAACTTGTTTTTGCCATTTGCATTAAAGATAAAAGACCTTCCTGCATACGTGCCCCGCCTGATACGGTAAAGCCGATTACGGGCAGTCTGTACTTTGTTGCATATTCAAAAAGCATCGTTATCTTTTCTCCAACCGCACTTCCCATGCTTCCCATCATAAAATACGATTCCATAACGAAAAGACAACATTTTTCTTCTCCTATTGTTGCTGTTCCGCATATTACGGCTTCTTTTTCTCCGCTTGCGATACGTACGGTTTCTATCTTTTCCTTGTATCCCGGAAAGTTCAACGGATTGCCTGATGTTACGCTTGAAAACATTTCATGAAAACTGTCTTTATCCGCTATCATTTGTATCCTTTGTCTTGCTTTCATTCGGAAATGATAACCGCAACTGCAGACAAGTCCGTTCGCCCAAAGCTTACTCAGCGGTATATCCTTATGGCAATTGGGACAGTTTTTTTCAGGCTCACCTGCATCGCTCTGAACAGGGGCAGATGTTCGTCCGCCTTCTTCAAGCTGATTCTTAGGTTTTAAAAAGTTCAGTAATGCCATAAAGTCACCTGTTTCCCATAAATGTAAGATCGTATTTACCGGAAGTAAATCTGTCGTCTTCAACAAGAGCCAATTGCTCTTCGATATTTGTGCCGATACCGTCTATAACAAGCTCGCAAAGAGCCGCTTTCATTTTTCTGAGTGTTTCTTCTCTTGTCTTTGCGTAAACAATCAGCTTTCCGAGCAGAGAATCGTAATACGGGGAAACGACGGTTCCTTCTATAAGACAAGTGTCGAATCTTACGGACGGACCTCCCGGTACGTGGATCATCTTAAGTGTTCCGCAGCTTAATGCGTTTATTCTGCATTCTATCGCAGAACCCATGATCTTTATGTCCTTTTGTTCAAAGTTCAGAGGTATCCCTGCCGCTATTCTTATCTGCCATTTAACAATATCTATACCTGTAAGTATTTCCGTAACACAGTGCTCGACCTGTAAACGTACATTCATTTCCATAAACCAGAAATTCCCGTCGTTGTCAAGTAAAAATTCAAGTGTGCCTGCCCCTACGTATCCAATCTTTTTTACCGCATCTACAGCAAGTTCCATTATTCTTTTTCTTTGACTGTCGTTTACGGCAGGGGAGGGCGTTTCCTCGATAAGCTTCTGATTTCTTCGCTGCAATGAACAGTCTCTGTCTCCGAGACAAACAGCGTTGCCGTGTTCGTCTGCCAATATCTGCAGTTCAACGTGTCTTGCGGGAAATATGTATTTTTCAATATATACACTGCCGTCGCCGAACGCGCTTATTGCTTCGCTTGTTGCCTGATGAAATGCTTCTTCGATCTCGCTTTCGCTTTTGATCAGACGTATTCCTCTTCCTCCGCCTCCGGCACATGCTTTCAGCATTATAGGATATCCGATAGCTTCTGCTTCTTTTTTTGCTTCTTCAACAGATGTTACTGCTTTTGTCCCCGGTATAACGGAAAGCGAAGTTTCGCTTATAAGTTCTTTTAAAATTGCCTTATCGCTCAGTTTTTCCATATTTTCAGGGTCGGGGCCGATAAAAACGATACCGTTCTTTCTGCAAAGACGTGCAAAGTGAGCGTTCTCTGAAAGAAAACCGTATCCCGGATGTATTGCCTGAGCGCCCGCAAGGATCGCTGCACTTATTATTCTGTTTTCGTTAAGATAGCTTTCGGAAGCTTCAGGACCGCCTATGCAATAACTTTGATCTGCAAGTGCAACATGCAGGGCGTTTTTGTCTGCTTCCGAATATACGGCAACCGTAGCAACGCCCATTTCTTTACATGCCCTTATGATTCTGACGGCTATTTCCCCTCGATTGGCGATGAGTATCTTGGAAAACATATTTAGTCTCCTGTTTTAGATGAATTGGTTATCGCAAAAGAAAATTCAGCTGAAACGCAAAGTCTTCCGTCAACCGTTACAGTTCCCTCTGCAAAATAAAAAGGATGTTTTGATCTTTTTATTGTACATTTTGTCTCAACCGTGTCCCCCGGTCTTACGGGCGAACGGAATTTTACATTGTTAAGTCCTGTATAAACAGGAAGATTTCCGTCAGTCATTTTATCCTGCATTAAAACACAGGCAGACTGCGCGAGTATTTCGCATAAAATTACTCCCGGAACTATAGGATCGTTCGGGAAATGTCCTTTTAAAAAGAACTCATCGCCTCGAACCGTATAATGACCGATAGATGTTCCTTCGAAATTTTCAACATCATCAAGCAACAGCATACAGTCTCTGTGCGGCAATATCTTCATTATTTCTTCTTTATTCATAATATCATTCATTTCTTTATTCTGAAAAGTTCAGTACCGTATTCTACTACCTGACCGTTCGTTACGCATATCTCACTGATGATCCCGTCTTCATCGGATGTTATTTCATTCATAAGCTTCATTGCTTCAACAATGCATACGGTTTGACCTTTTTTAATGCTTTCGCCTACTTTAACATACGGATCTGCATTTTCCGCAGGTGCAGCATAAAACACACCGACGATAGGTGATTTTATGCTTATATAATCTTTGTCTTCTTTTACAGCCTTTGATGCGGATTCTTCAGGAATCGCATATGTTTTTTCATTTGCGGCAACGGTAACGGTTCTTTCAAGACGGACTTTTGTGTTGTTGTCTGTAACTTCAAGACCTGTAAGCCCGAGTTCTTTCATCAACTCGGCATATTTACGAATATCTGTATCTTTCATTGTACATTTGCTTTCGTATGGTGAAAGCTTCCTTTCCTCTGTTTTAGCTTTTTCAGACTAATAAACTTTTCTGAATGCAAGACAGGCGTTATGTCCGCCGAAACCAAGTGAATTTGAAAGAGCCAATGTTATATCTGCTTTTACGGCTTTGTTCGGAACACAGTTCAGATCGCATTTTTCATCTTGCTCTTGAAGATTGATCGTCGGAGGAATTATGCCTTCATTGAGCGCAAACAAACAAGCCAATGCTTCTATCGCTCCTGCCGCACCGAGCATATGTCCGGTCATTGATTTTGTTGAACTGATATATGCCTTTCTTGCGTTTTCCTCGCCGAGAGCATTTTTGATAGCTATGGTTTCTATCATATCGTTCATCGGCGTGCCTGTTCCGTGTGCATTTACGTAAACAGTATCATTTTCCGAATATTGTGCTTCGTTCATAGCGTCTGTCATTGCTCTTGTTCCGCCTACTGCTTCCGGATGAGGAGCGGTGATATGATAAGCATCGCATGTTGAACCGTAACCACATACTTCTCCGTATATTTTTGCTCCGCGATTTACAGCATGTTCATATTCTTCGAGAATGAGCGCAACAGATCCTTCTCCTATAACAAATCCGCCTCTGCGTTTGTCAAAGGGCAATGATGCAGCATTGGGGTCTTCGGATGTTGAAAGCGCTTGCATATTTACAAATCCTGCGATCGCTGAAGCATTTATAGCTGCTTCAGAACCCCCTGTTATAACGGCATCTGCATATCCGTGACGAATAAGGCGCATAGCTTCGCCGATAGCGTTTGAGCCTGAAGCGCAAGCAGTTACTGCAGGCATTGCAGAGCCTCTGCAACCGTGTCTTATTGCGATCAATCCCGCTGCCATGTTTGCTATCATCATAGGAACGAATAAAGGCGATACTCTTCTCGGTCCTTTCTCCATAAGCTTTGTGTGTTCTGTTTCAAAAGTCCCGATTCCGCCGATCCCCGTTCCGAAAAGGACTGCAAACTTTTCAGGTTCAACAGTTCCTTCGATGCCGCTTTCATCAACCGCTTGCTTTGCAGCGGCAACCGCAAACTGTGCGTATCTGTCTGTTCGGAGAATATCGTTTATTTCCATATAATCTTTCGGATCGAAGTTTTTGACTTCTGCGCCGAGTTTTGCTTTGAATTTTTCTGTGTCAAAAAGGGTTATGGGACCAATTCCGTTTGTTCCGTTTTTCAGCCCTTCCCATGTTTCTTTTACATTGTTCGCTATCGGAGTTATTGCTCCGAGTCCCGTAACGACTACTCTTCTGTTTTCACTCATTTTTGTATTTACGGCTTTCTGTTATGAAAGCATTCCTTTCTTGTCGGATAGAGAATTCGTTTTCTCGCCTCTTGTTTTACATTGCGATGCCGCCGTCAACACGGAGTATCTCGCCTGTTACATATTGAGCATTTATCAGATATGCGACCGCTTCCGCAACATCTTCGGGGTTTCCTATTCTTCCGAGAGGGATCATCTTTATGAGCGGATTGTCGGTAAGTTCTTTTGTCATATCTGTTTCAATAAAACCCGGTGCCACGGCATTGCATCGGATACCTCTTGGTGCCAGTTCTTTTGCAACGGATTTTGTAAGCCCTATCAGTCCTGCTTTCGATGCCGAATAATTACATTGACCTGCATTGCCCATAATTCCCGAAACAGATGTTATATTTACAATACTGCCTTCTTTGTTCCTTATAAATATACCTGAACAATGCTTGATCATGTTAAATGCACCCTTCAGATTTGTGTTAAGAACAGAATCAAAATCCTCTTCCTTCATCATTGCCACTAATCCGTCTCTTGTTATTCCTGCGTTGTTTATAAGAATATGGACAGATCCGAAGTCCGCCTTGATTTCATTTACGGTATTCTTTGCGGCATTGAAATCCGAGACATCGCATTGGTATGCTTTTGCTCTGACTTTGTATTCTTCGATACATTTTTCACATACATTCTGCGCAGAACTGACATTTCCTGCGTATATTACCGCAATATCTGCACCGAGAGATGCGAGTTTGTAAACTATTGCAGCGCCGATTCCCCTTGAACCGCCTGTTACTATCGCTGTTTTACCTTTTAACATTTTTTCTCCTTAATTAAGATATTCGCTTGCCGTTACTGCCGAAACATCTGCGGATATCTTTTTGATCATGTTTGTAAGCGTTTTTCCCGGTCCTATTTCTATAAATGTATCAACGCCATCTTCGATCATGTTTCTTATTGTCTTTTCCCATAAGACCGGATTGCATATTTGTTTTGATAACAAGTAGGAAACGTTCTCATTGTAAGGACGTGCCGTCATATTGCTGTAAAGGGTTATTTTGTTTTCGTTCGGTTTAACTTTATTTAATTCAACTTCAAAATCGTCGGATGCTTTTTTCATAAACGGAGAATGAAAAGCTCCTTTAACTTTAAGGGGAAGTGCTCTTCCGCCTGCTTCTTTAACATCTGCGAAAAACTCGGGCATTTGCGCCGAAAGCCCCGAAACCGTTATCTGTCCGGGACAGTTGAAATTGACAGGGAAAACATCCGAATATTTTTCACATATTTCATTGACCTGTTTGTCTGTAAGCTTAACTATCGCAGCCATTGAGGTGTCAAATTTTTCCGATTCACGCTGCATCAATTCACCGCGTTTACAGACAAGACGAAAACCCGTTTCATTATCAAATATACCGCTGACAGTTGCCGCCACAACTTCTCCGAGCGAAAACCCTGCCACACAGTCGGGGATCATCCCTTTTTCCATGAGAACAGTTGCCATTGCAAGCTCTGTTGTAAACAGGCAAGGTTGGGTGTTTGCTGTTTCTTTTAATTCTTCCTCTGTTCCGTAGAAACATTGATACGATGTTTTCGGACGTATTTTGTCCGCCATTTCATATATTGCTGCGGCTGATGCGTATTTTTCTTCGATTGGTTTTCCCATTCCGGGAAACTGGTCGCCCTGACCCGAAAAAACAAATGCTATTTTACCCATTCCGATGCGCTTTTCAGGATAGGCTCTGCCTGATCCATTATCTCCTTAATTATTTCTGCCGCCGGCTGTTCTTTGTTTACAACAGAGGCTATCTGTCCTGCAAGAAAACATCCTTTTTCGTTATCGCCTTCTTTAACAGCAAGACGTAATGCTCCTGTCGCCAGATTTTCAAGCTCTTCGTCCGGCATTCCTCCGTATTCGGCTTTTGAGTATTCTCTCGCAAACGGAGTTCTCAAACTTCTTACAGGGTGTCCGAGACGCTTTCCCGTTACCATTGTGCACAGGTCGGTCGCTTTGAGTATTTTTTCTTTGTATGTCGGGTGTATTGTGCATTCGTATGCGCTCAGAAATCTTGTTCCCATTTGAACACCCTGCGCCCCCAACATGTATGATGCCGCAAATCCGCGTCCGTCGGCAATTCCGCCCGCTGCTATAACAGGCAAAGTTGTCGCATCGCATATCTGAGGAATGAGCACCATGGTCGTCAGCTCCCCGACATGACCGCCGCTTTCTCCGCCTTCTGCAATAAGTGCGGATGCACCGAGCCTCGTCATCAACTTAGCCATTGCAACGGATGCTACAACCGGAATAACTTTTATTCCCGCATTGAGCCATTCCTTTATATATTTGGAAGGATTGCCTGCACCGGTCGTTACCACTTCTACTTTTTCTTCTGAAACTATCTTTGCAACATCGTCTGCATGGGGGCTTAAAAGCATGATGTTTACACCGATAGGTTTATCTGTTAATTCTCTTGCAATTTTAATTTGTTCTTTAACATATTCTCCGGGGGCATTTCCTGCTGCGATAATACCGAGACCGCCGCCATTTGAAACGGCAGCGGCCAGTTTACCGTCAGCGATCCAAGCCATTCCGCCTTGAAGTATCGGATATTTAATACCCAACATTTCGCAAATTGCTGACTTTATCATAATAATATTTCTGCTTTCGGCAAAGAAAGCATCCTTTCTGGGAGTTGTAGGTGTTTTTGCAACATAGCTGCGTTGCTGTCAAATTGCTGAAAACCACAAATCCCGTTAGCTGTTTTTGCTCTGAATAAATTTGTCAAGATCATCGATCGTTTCAACTTTTTGATCAAGTTCTATCTCGATTCCGATCTCGTCTTCAAGGTTCATAAGAAGCTCTACTGTGTCGAGAGAATCAATTCCGAGGTCGGAAAATTTGCTTTCGGGCTTGATCGTGGAAACATCGCATCCTGTTCTTTCTGAAACAATTTTCGCAATAGCGTCAAAGTACATAACTAAGTACCTCCAAAATATTATTAGCAATTCAGACTGCTTTTCTTGCTTTTATTATATCAAAAACACTGTTCCTCGAAACATCCCCCCGTGTTCCTTATGTGTTCCTGATTTTTTAACTTTTTTTGAAGTTTGCTCTTGAGCTGCAATGTTTTATTTAGTTAAAGCGGTTGACAATTTATAAATACTTCATTTATAAAAAAACGAACTGACCTGCTTAAACAGATCAGTTCGTTTGAAAATATTTTAAGTTCTATTACGCATTAAAGCCGTAAATAAGATCTTCGAATTTGCTTATTATTTCTTTCGAAGGCTCGGGACGGTCTGCAAAAGGGAAGGGGAGTCCGAGTTTTTCGTATTTTATGCTGCACATTTTCTTAAACGGAAGAAGTTCAATCTTATCTATGCATTTATGTTCTTTTGCGATATTGCGTAAACGCAAAATGCTTTCTTCGTTATCGTTGACAGTTGGAATAACGACATGACGAATCGTAGTCGGTATCTTTTTTTCATTCAGATAATCGAGAAAATCCAAAGGTTTTTGCATTTCGCATCCGACATGCTCAATATAAAGAGATTCATCTGTATATTTTATATCGAGAAGAACACGGTCTGTATGCTCGAGCATCGACTTTATTTTTTCGTTAAGAATACAGCCTGATGTGTCAAGACAGGTGTTTATCCCTTCTTTATGGCACAGTTCAAATACTTCTTTAACAAATTCTGCCTGTAACAAAGGCTCTCCGCCCGAAAAAGTCAAGCCCCCGTCTTTGCCGAAATATTCTTTGAATCTGACAGCTTTTTTAACGATTTCTTCAGCCGAATATTCAGTTCCGCCGTCCTGCTCCCATGTATCGGGATTGTGACAGCAGGAACACCGAAGATTGCATCCCTGTAAAAATACAGCAAATCTTACTCCGGGCCCGTCCAGCGTACCGAGGCTTTGAATTGAGTGTACCTTACCTGTACTCATACTGCTTCGTGGAAAGTACGGCTGATAACTTCACGCTGCTGTTCTCTTGAAAGCTTGCAGAAGTTAACGGCATAGCCGGATACTCGAATCGTGAGGTTCGGGTATTCTTCGGGGTTTTCGTATGCCTTGATCAATGTTTCTCTATTCATGATATTAACATTGATATGGTGCGCTTTCTTTGCAAAGTAACCGTCAAGAATTGCAACGAGATTTGAAATTCTTTCTTCTCCTGTTCT
>SVMP01000045.1 GCA_015067385.1 Oscillospiraceae bacterium
CGGAAGCGCCCCAAAGCCGCCATTCAAAGCCGAAAAAGTGTGTGGCGGCGGCTGTAAGAAGAGCAAAAAGGAAGGTGGTGGTGTAAGTTCCCGAATTAAGAGCAGAGGTCGGGTTTTTACGTTTTCCCATCTTTGCGCAGAGCACGCCGATGACGGAAGCGAGAAGACCGAGCGCAGAATAACAGAATACTGCCGCCGTGTTGATCTTTTCGCCCGTGCCTGCATCGAGAGCTGTTGCCATAACGAGAGCCGCAGACATCGATGCGACGTTCGAATCGAACAGATCGGCGCCCATGCCTGCGACGTCACCGACGTTATCACCGACATTATCGGCAATGACCGCTGGATTTCGGGGGTCGTCTTCGGGAATTCCAAGCTCGACTTTACCGACAAGATCGGCGCTGATATCAGCGGTTTTCGTGAAGATACCGCCGCCTGCTTTTGCAAAAAGAGCGAGAGAAGAAGCACCGAACGAGAAGCCGAGAACGGCAGACGTGTCGCCTGTTAAAAGCAAAACAGCGGTAACGCCCATGAGACTTGCCCCGACGACCGCCATACCCATCACAGCGCCGCCTCGAAAACCTGCAAGGAACGACGGACCGATGCCTTTAACAGCCGCCTCCGCCGCTTTCATATTGGCGACAGTCGCAATTTTAATGCCGATCTTACCTGCAATGCCCGAAAAAATCGCTCCGAAAACGAACGATACCGCCATTATAACATTCGGATAAACGCCGCTTTTCCAAACGGGCGAAGGCAGAAACATCAGGATAAAAAGACCTGCGACGAGCACGAATTTTGCAAGTACGCCGTATTCACGCCGCATGAACGTGTCAGCGCCGTTTTTTATCAGACCGCCGACCGATCTTATACGCTCATTTCCCTGCGGCAAATTAAAGACCCACCGATAAAAACGGTAGGCAACGATAAAGGCAAGCGCCGAAACAACGACCGCCGCCGCCTGCCAGAAAGTTAATATCAATCTTATCCCTCCCGATAAAATTTTTTACGTTGGGTATATTATATGTAAAAAAAGGGAGATTGATTACTGTTTAACAATATATTTAAACCGTAAATATAAAACCTTTCCCTTAGAAATCGGGGGATTTTGGGGGAAAGGTGATGAGATAAAGGGAAAAATGATTTTATATTATTCAGGTTTTACAAAAAGGCTGTCCGTTGTGACATGCAGGATTTTTGCTATGGTATACACTTCTTTATCAGTCGCAAGTCGAAGCTGTCCTTCAAGTTTTGAGTAGCTCGTCGGATTTATATCCAAACCCTCGGTCTGAAGTCTTGCAATAAACTCTTTTTGTTTAACTCCTCTTTCCTTTCTTAATCTTTCAACATTCTCTCCGATCAAATTTGCGTCCCCGTATTCTTTTTTTCTGATCTTCAACAAAATCACTCCAAATATAATTTATCTTTAATAAAATTATATCCCCAAAACCCCTTGACAAAATTCCATAAAAGAATTATAATATAAATAATTCCAAAATAGAATTATGAAGGGTGATGTTGGTGTTTGAAAATATTGGAGGGAAGATAAAAACGGTGGCTTTATGGTTCGCTACAATAGGAATCAGCATATCTATTATAGCAGGATTTTTTATGATTATTATAGCCCTGATCAATTATGCAGATGTACTTTGTATTTTAGGCATCATTACTCTTTCCTGCGGTTCTCTTTTATCATGGATAACTTCTCTTTTTATATATGGTTACGGACAGTTAATTGAAAACACAGATAAGCTTGTAGAATCTCAAGATAAAAATTCCAAGACAAGAACCAACACAGGTAAACTTGCTGATACTCTATACTCAAGCGAAAGCTAATGTCAAAAGGACAGAGATTTTTTCTCTGTCCTTTTGATTTACAAAACATTTATTTTTGAATATTTCCCGAAAATACAGCAAATACTATTGACACCATATACGACACCATCATATAATAGGTCATAGAAACGGAGGAAAACAATGAGAACGATCGATGAATATATGAGTATGCCCTACCGTATGGAAATAATTCCGGACACAAAAGAGGGCGGATACGTTGTACGTTTTCCGGAATTGCCGGGTTGTCTGACTTGTGCCGAAACAGTTGAAGAAGCGGTCAAAAACGCAGAAGAATGTAAAAAAGAATGGTTGACTGCGGCGATCGAAGACGGAATAAATATTCCCGAACCCGTTTCCGATGACGAATATTCGGGGCAGTTCAAATTGAGAATACCGAAATCACTTCACCGCGCACTTGCGGAACATTCAAAAGAAGAAGGCATCAGCATGAATCAGTATTGTCTGTATCTTCTTTCCAAAAACGATGCCGCCCACAGAGGAAGCCTATAAAACACAAAGGACAGAGAAAAACTGATGTCCGTATTATTTTTTTCTGCGTTCAAATGAGATATAAAAGAACTCGCAAAGCCATAAAGACCTTGCGAGTTTTTTTATGATATAATATAAATCCCCACGCCCCGCAGGGCATATCACTTGCCAACGGCAAATATCTCTCCTACGGAATATCGAAAAGCCCGTAAGGGATTTATATCGTGTCGTTGTGTCTATACACAACGATATTTATTTTTTATACAAACGAACAGCGCCGATAAGTCCGGTGGGGTCTTCGGGAACGAAGGGTGAACGCCAGTTGTTAGCCTGATAGATAGCATAGACTTCACGTTCGGGAGTTGTTGCGACCTCGACGGTGAGTTTATTTTTGCCTTCTGTGAGGCTGTCGGTAAGATCATATCTGAAACCGGGAGCGATCTGAATGCCGAGGCTCTTGCCGTTGACGAATACCTCGATGCCCTCGCCCGCATCCGTAATTTCGAGGGTATACGCATGATTCTTGTCGGCTTCGATCTCGGTTTCATAGCGGATAAAGCCGGAGAAATCGGGAAGCTCGTCGGAAACAACGTCGGGCAGGCAGACGGCTTTCGCATCTGCAAAATCGGGATAGAGAGCGCCTTCGCAAACGCTTCTTGTCCATGCGTTAAGCTCTGTCATTTCGCCTTCGCAGACGACGGGTTTAACGGTAGGCTCGTTGCAGTCGCCGAAAACGATCATGATGCTCTTGAGCGGTTCGATCTCAACGGAAACAGTAACGCCGTTATCCGCAGGTTCAACATCGGCATCGTAGCAGACGTTAAACCAGGGCTCGTAAAGATAGCAGTTGCCGTTTTGTTTGAGGGTAACTTTGCCGCTGTATTTTTCGGCATCTTCGTTGACGATATAGTAAACGGGAGTATCTCCGTCGATCTGAAGTATTCTTATGCGGCTGTTTTTAGGTTCAATAACGGGAACATCAAGACCAAGCTTTGCGACCTCGTTATAAAGTTCGGAAAGCTTAACAACAGGGCAAATTTTGAGTTCTTCGGGGAGAGCTTCGCCTGTTTCTGCGATCTTAATGGGCATATTATTGACAAAATAAACGGGAAGACCGCATTTTACGAGTTCAGCAAGACCGTTTGCCGCCGCTTCGGGAAGATATTTTGCTTCGGGAACAACAAAAGCGTGATATTTCTGACCGTTGACAACGAGCGGATTTCCGATCTCTGTTTTATAATAATCTTTTTCGATGAAAATATCGGTGGGAATGGTGTGGCAGTCGATCTGTTTGTCGTAAAGCGCACGAAGCGGTTTTTCAAAGGGCATACAGTAAGAATCTGCCCATTCGAGTTCACCGTGATAAAGAACGGCAACGGGAACGACATGCTTGCCGCTTGATGTTACGGTTGCAACACGGTTCATATATCCGCAGATCTCGCCGAAATGACGGTAAAGAGCGTTGTGACCGTGAGCGTAAAACTGCGGAGGACAGTCTCCGTCGGGGAATTCTCTGCCGCTGAACGCATGGGGAACGAACTGATTTACGCCGCGAACGAGGAAGTGGTCAGCCTGATATTTTTCAAGACGAACGCCCTCTTTCCACATGTAGTTGCCGAAAATTTCGCACATAGCGTCGCCGTTTTTTCTGGGATCAATAGCCGCAGCGCTCTGCGCAAGCTTGCCGAGAGCGTAGTTGTAAAATTCGCCGTGTCTTACATCCTTGGGGTTGAAATAGCCGGGGGTGTCGTCCTCGCCCTGAGGCATTACCTGACCGCCGATATTGTCGATACCCGACATATGCTGACCCTGAAGACCGCGGAAATAGTGACCGAGAGTTGAACCTGTACGGCAATGCTGACCGTCGTCTTCGATAAGATGTCCGATATATCTGACGCCGCGATCCATGCACCAATTACCGATCTTGTTGGAGAATTTTTCACGAACGAGCTTTGTGATGCGATCCATGTACAATATACGAACTCTGGGCGCTTCTTCGCCGTCGGTCCAGAGGTATGTTAAAAGCTCACGCCAGTTTTCGCCGAGCGCTTCGATCATGAGTTTTTCGATAGTGGGACCCCAAGGGAGATCCTGATTTGTACCGAGAACGTTGCCATGAGCATATGTGGGACCGTTGCCGAGCTCAGGCTCATCGGAGAAGAAGCCCATAAACGTTTTGCCGAACTCATCCGCATAACGCTGCCAATGCAGTTCATGAACGGAATCGAGGTAAAGCTGAACGCCCTCGTCTTCAATTATGCCGATATGCTCACGTCTGCCGCCTGTGTTACGTGAACGAACGCCGATCTGAAGCTTCCATTCACCGTCGGGCTTATTCCATTTAAGCTGTGTTCTGTTTTCAACGCAGTCCGTGATATCGAGTGTCTGACCGTCCGCATTTCTTGCGATAACAAAAAGAACAGTTTCATCGTTTTCAAAAACACGGGCGGGAGTGCCGTTACAGTTATGTATCTCCATAAGACCCTCGGCATAAAGGTCGAGGCTTACGGGGCCGTCTGTTGTGACGGTATATGTTGTCATGAAAACATTCTGTTTGCACATCGAGTCAGGCTGATTTTTGAGCGCACCGTTAGCTGCACCTGAGGGGAAGACACGGTCGTCAAGGATCCAGACCTTCATGTTGAGTTTGCGGGCTTCGTCCATGATTATATCTATATCACGCCACCAACCGGGACCCGCAAAGTCGGGGTGGATACGGCTCTCAACGCATACCGCTCTGCAGTTCGCATCATGAATGGCGTTCATGCATTTACGGAGAGTTGCTTCGTCCTCACCGTGCTGCCAGAAAAACGGCTGCATATGGTTATCGTCATGGCCGTCAAGAATTCTTCGGATCGTTTTATTCATAATATCCCATCCTTTTTTATTTTAACTTAACGTAAATTACGTGATTTAAGCTTTGCTGTTTAAATTATAGCACAAAAAAACGGTTATGTCTACTGTTTACAGAAAAAAAAGCAAAATACTCTGTCTGTTACCGTACAACTGATACATACTGATACCAATTTGTATCAGTAAAAGCCCTCTCATCTTGAAAAACGGTTCATAATATGGTATAATGAAAATGTAAAAACAGAAAGGAAGGTATGGAAATGAAAAGGAAGTTGATCGGGTGGTTTTTGTTATTTATCGGAATAATTCCGTTTGCTTTTCCTTTCCTCAATTTTATTTATGAGATGTTAAACTCATCGTCATGGACGCTCGGCGACTGGCTCATTTTATACTCATACGTTTATTGGCCGACATATATTATCGGCATTATTCTTATCGTTACAGGGATATATATAAATAAACGGTAAAACGTTCAAAATATATGATTTTGCCCAAAAAAAACACTCTACCGTCGGTTGATATCCCCACATTCAACCGTCGGTACGTGGACTTTATATATAAAATTCGCTATAATGAAGGCGAAAGGAGACAAACTATGGACCAAATAAAAATTGGGCGATTCATTGCCGAACGCAGAAAAAATGTTAATTTAACACAAATGCAGTTGGCAGAAAAGCTGAACATCACCGACAGAGCCGTATCGAAATGGGAAACGGGCAGATCGTTGCCCGACTCCTCGATAATGCTTGAGCTGTGCGATGTTCTGGGTATAACGGTAAATGATCTGTTAAGTGGGGAGGTAGTTTTAATGGATAACTACAACAAAGAATTGGAAAACAACTTGCTTGAAATGATTAAGCAAAAAGAACAGGCAGACAAAAGATTGTTGTCTGTAGAAGTGTTTATAGGTATTACTGCAACGGTCGTTCTTTTTGCTTTGATATTTGTTGCCGCTTTTGTGCAGATGTCAATAGGACTAAGGATTTCTCTTATGGTGCTTGGATTCATTTTGTTTTTTGCAGGTTGCTTCTATGCATTGCGGATTGAGCAAGTAGCAGGCTATTATGAATGTAAAAAATGCGGACACATATATGTTCCGACATACAACAGCGTATTCGGGGCTATGCATATGGGCAGAACAAGATACATGAAATGCCCGAATTGCGGCAAATGGTCATGGAATAAAAAGGTTTTACGCAAAGACAAATAATATCAGACCGAGGCGACCTTTCTTACGGGGTTGCCTCGATTTCTGTTTTTATAACAAAAAGCATACTCCGAGAATATAACGGAACAAATCCTGCATTTTTTTCGTCCAATAGAAAAAGGAGGTAAACAACCGTGAAAAAAATTACAGCATTTGTTTTAACATTGATTTTCATGTTATCCGTTGCGGGATGCGCTTCACAGCAAGATCCTATCGAACGTAAAAACATCGATGCGAAACCGAACAAATGGGGTGTTACCCTGCAAGCCGAAAACGTGACTTCAAGCGGCTTGACGATCGTTTGCGTTCATTCGGGCGGAGAAAATGTGGCGGAGTTGAACACAGGAAGCTATTACGTTCTTCAAAGATCGGAAGATTCGGAATGGGCAGATGTTGATTTTCTTCCGCAGGAATATGACATCGGATGGACTTCCGAAGCGTGGATCATTCAGAAAGAAAGCGAGACCTCGTGGGATGTTAACTGGGAATGGCTTTACGGTAAATTGCCCGCAGGAAAATATCGGATCGGAAAAGAGATCATGAATTTCAGAGAGACCGGCGATTACGATAAAGAGACGGTCTATGCGGAATTTATAATCGAATAAAAAAAACAGATATAAAAACGGAGGGATGACCTCCGTTTTTTTGGGATATTGAAAAATACTTGCAGATGTGATATAATAATTAAAAGGAGATGATAGATCATGAGCGAAGAAAAGAAATTCAGACTGCAAACAACTTCTTTTTCACTGCATATAATGGCGATGCTGTTTATGCTGTGCGATCATTTATGGGGAACGGTCGTGCCGGGAAACGACTGGCTGACTTGTCTCGGCAGGCTTGCGTTTCCTATTTATGCATTTATGATAGTTGAGGGTTATTTTCACACGAAAAGCCTGAAAAAATACATATGCAGGCTGTTGCTGTTCGCTGTCATTTCCGAGATACCTTTCAATCTCGCTATGGGAAGCAGTATATTTTATCCAATACACCAAAACGTTCTCTGGAGCTTTCTGATTTCGATAGGGCTTATCGCATGGAACGAAAAAGTCAAAGAAAAAAAGCTCTGGATGCGTATTTCAGTCGGTGCGGCGTCGGTTTTTATCGGCTATATCGCAGGTATCGTCACTTTTGTTGACTTTTACAATGCAGGCATACTGACAGTTCTTGTTTTTTACTTTTTCAGAGGGAAAAAGTGGTGGTATTACATCTGTCAAGCTCTTTGCCTTTACTATATAAATTTTGAGATGCTCGGCGGCTTTTCATATGAGGTCAACATCTTTGGGCATACATATTTCCTCGCAAGGCAGGGGCTTGCGCTTTTGGCGTTGATCCCGATATGGCTCTACAGCGGAAAGCAGGGGCATCACAGCAAGGCGTTTCAATATTTCAACTATATTTTTTACCCGCTTCATCTGCTGATACTTGGGCTGATGAAATTTCTGATATAAAAAATCGGGAGCAGAGGTTTGAATCTCTGCTCCTGTTGTTATATATGGAAGATCCGGAAGATCAACCGTACTGAGCTTCGTTAAGGGGCTGATCCCAATAAATTACGGCGTTCAGCGATGACGCAAGCTCGTCCGCCACGGTCTTCACCTGTGAAAGATACAGCTCATCCTTCTTCTTTGAACGGCGTCCCTTTGCATTAAACAGCTCTTTTAAAACGCACGCATCGTAGCTGACGGCAAAATCCTCGGCATCGTTATGCGGAAAGAACGTCACCCCGACTTCGTAGCGGATATTTCCGCTTTCGCTTTCGGCGTTAAGCCATACCAACGCTCCATGACGTGCAACACCGTTAAAAACACATTCCGCAGAAAAATATTGCTTATAAATATCAATGTTTACCATAAATAATTCCTCTTTTATTTTTTCAGAAAGATAAATCACGGTTTAACGGGATCTTCAATATATTCAGTATACCACAGATCTTCCGATTTTTCAATACTGTTTTTTCGGAAATACAACAAAAGAGAGCAAGCCGAAGCCTGCTCCCTTGCATAGAGGACGAATTGGAGGTATAATTATTTGTTGAAATATCTCTTGAGGAGACCTTCGAGGCCACGGCCGTGACGAGCTTCGTCACGGAAACACTTGAAAACACGGCAAAAACAGGCATTTTTAACCGTTTAGCACAAAATTAGCACAAAAGCATAAAAATCTATACAGTAGATTTTTCCTCATAAAAAATTCAAAAACATTTTTATGAATGGAAAAATCATATGTTTTGTGTAACGGTGTGCGAATCAATTTTTTTGAAATGTTTATGAGGAAAAACTATAGGCAGACCGACAAATTGGGATTGGTCAGTACCTTATCAAGTAATAGATGACATAACCCCAACTCATCAAACCGTGAAGAATCGCCCACCCGATTGATTGCCAGTGTGCATAACTGATTATCATTGCTAACACGGACCCCGTTGTTATTCCTGCTTCTATTGTTTTACCAGATGACATATCAAAATGCATGATGGTCCTCCTCTTCTTCTCATTCTCCATTTGTTCTACCTTGTACAACAATAATTCCACTTGTTCTTTGGTGTATTCCGGTATACTTTCAGAATCCTTTTCTTTTCCGGTGAGCAATTCGGCAATGGTAATATTCAGTTCCTTACACAGGGATTCAACAACCGAGTAATCTGGCATAGATTTTCCCGTTTCCCATTTGGAAATGGTTTTGTTTGATACTCCAAGCAGTTCAGCAAGTTGTTCCTGTGTAAGATTCTTCGCCCGTCTTTTTTCCGCAATAAAGCGTCCCATCTCTTGTTGGCTCATTGTTAAAGCCCCCTTTCAGCAATAAGTATACATCTTTTTTTAAATATTTGCCATCCCTTATACGGAGAATTTAAGTAGAATTGCATCAAATTCCTATTTATCGAACTGTTTTAATATAATCAGTATACCACAAATCTCCCGTTTTTTCAATACGTTTTTTTAATTTATAACAAAAAGAGAGCAAGCCGAAGCCTGATTTCACTGTCCGAAGGACAATATCACTGCGAAGCAATATCACTGTGCGCAGCATAATATCACTCGCCGTATGGCGAATATAACTCTCTCTTTTTGTTATAACAAAAAGAGAGCAAGCCGAAGCCTGCTCCCTTGCATAAAGGACGAATTGGAGGTATAATTATTTGTTGAAATATCTATGAGGGAAAACTTAACAGACCGACAAATTGGAATTTACACTTTACAAATATGAATTTCTCCGTTAATAAACACTCCATCTCCGTCGTTTATACGGATAACATTTACATCATGTTCTCTTTCGTAAACACAGCACGTTTCTTCAAATCGCTCAAACCTTGAAAGAAACTTACTATAATGCGGCAGTACTTGAACATCTGTTAATGAGAGGCCGCTTAAATCTGTCAATCCCAAGAAATTCATTTCAGCAGAATAGCAATTTACCAATTCAAGTGTAGGACCAAAAACAAATGCAGCAGCACTCCAACCAATTAGTATGTTTGTTGTAGCAATATTTCTTAATATCTCTATCGCATTGTTCTTTCGGATTGCGTGCAGTAAATAGTAAGGATTTCCTCCGATAAATTCAACAACATCATATTTCAGTAATAAATCAGCAGGCTGTTTATCCAAATCAAAAATATCAACATTTAAGTTCAGTGATTGTAATTCTAAGACACATCTGGGAACGTGATAATTGTTTTCCTTATATTCATTATCTGCTGTCACAACCAATGCAGCGGTTTTACAACCAACCATTTTACTGCGAATATGTGCCAGTAACATTTCACTCGACAATCCGTTTGAGCATAAAACAAGCACCTTAATCACCTCGTCAAATTCAAGTTTATCGAACTGTTTTAATATAATCAGTATACCACAGATTTCCCGTTTTTTCAATACGTTTTTTTAATTTATAACAAAAAGAGAGCAAGCCGAAGCCTGCTCTCTTGCATAGAGGACGAATTGGAGGTATAATTATTTGTTGAAATATCTCTTGAGGAGACCTTCGAGGCCGCGGCCGTGACGAGCTTCGTCGCGAGCCATTTCGTGAACGGTGTCGTGGATAGCGTCGAGGCCGTTCTTCTTAGCGCAAGCTGCGAGGTCGAATTTGCCCTGGGTTGCGCCGTATTCGCAGTCAACTCTCCATTTGAGGTTGTCTTTAGTGGTAGCTTTCATGTTGGGTTCGAGGTCTTCGCCGAGGAGTTCAGCGAATTTAGCAGCGTGTTCAGCTTCTTCGTAAGCAGCTTTTTCCCAGTAGAGACCTACTTCGGGATAGCCTTCGCGGTGAGCGATGCGAGCCATGCAGAGATACATACCTACTTCAGCGCATTCACCGTTGAAGTTAGCCATAAGCTGTTCAAAAATATATTTTTTATCTTCATCAGAAATGTCGGGATTGTTTTTAACGGTCTTGCCGTAAACGCCGTATTCATGTTCAGCGGCGAGCTTAGCGCCTTCTTCCATAACCTTGAATTTATCAGCGGGAACCTTGCAAACAGGGCATTTTTCGGGAGCAGCGTCACCTTCGTGAACGTAACCGCATACAGAACATACAAATTTCATAACTAATTATTCTCCTTATTTATTGTTTAATATTTTTTCAAAAGTAACAGAACTGAGAGCATCTATCAGATCTCTGTTAAGCAGCTTTATCGCTTTTTGAATGCAGCAGCCACCTTTGCGCTCAACGACCTCGGGGCGAGTACATTCATAAGAATCGCCCAAGCATGCATTTATACATACTTCGCCGTTCGTCGCTTCAAAAACATCGCAAAGAGAGATGTTTCCGGCGTTTCGTCCCGAAGCAAGCATATAGCCGCCTCGAACACCTTTTTTCGATTCAACAAGCCCTGCCGCCGTCAGCTTCCGCATTATCTTTTGCGTGAAGAGCGGTGTAACCCCCGTTAAAGCAGAAAGTTCACCAACGTCGAGCCGCTTATCATCGTTTCTGCAAAGCTCATAGATTATTCTGATCGAATAATCCTGCTCAAGCGTAAATCTCATGTTAATTGCCTCTCTAAGTCATACCTATTTGGTATGTGTTTATTATATCATAAGATATGAATTTTGTCAAGAGGTTTAAATGTGAATTTTTTGTTAACACACATCAAGAAGATTTTTTTTCTTTTCTTTCTTTAAGGATAAGCCAGACATTGCCGCTTATGCAGACAGAAGAGTAGAAGCCTGCGATGATGCCGATGATGATGGGGAACGAAAATTCTCTGATAGAGGGAACGCTGAGGATAAAGAGGATAAGGACGGTAAAGAGCGTTGTGAGAGAAGTAAAGATTGATCTTCGCATAGTTTGTCTGATGCTTTTTTCTACGATAAGATCGAACGGTTTTTCGAACATCTGATTGTTATTTTCTCTTATGCGGTCGAAAATAACGATGGTAGCGTTTATCGAGTAGCCGAGGATAGTAAGAACGGCGGCGATAAAGGGCAGATTTATCTGAATACCGAAGATAAGATTGAAGATTATCATCATTGAAACATCGTGAAGCAGAGCGACGACGGCAGCTATACCCGAATAAAGATCGAATCGCAGCGAGATATAGACGAGCATCAGCAGAGCCGCGATGGACGTTGCAAGAAAAGCGCTTTTCAGAAGATCGGCAGCAGCGGCAGGACCGACGCTGTCGGAAGAGAGGAGCCATTCTATTTTTGAAGCATCGACATTTTCGTCCGAATTTCCTTCATTTGAGAATGGGAGCGAAAATTCTTTGGCGATAAGGGAAAGGATCTCACGTCTGTCCTCATTTTTATCGGTATTGCATTTAACGATAATAATATCCGTTGAATTAAGAACAGAGGTATCGACGGCGGAAACGGTCGTTTTCTGAACGAGGGACGGAGTTTCTCCGGTTACCTGTTTAACGATATTCTCAACGGTTTTAAGATCTTCGGGAGAGACATCTCTCTTAACGGAGAAGTTAAAGACCGTGCCGCCCGTAAAATCTATGCCCCAGCGAAGCCCGATATCGGGGTTATCCTTAAAAATATACGAAACGAGCATTCCTATTATGCCGACAAAAATGATAACGACGGCACAGATGACGATAGGAAGTTTTTTTGATGTTATGGAAAGCTTATTCATTATCGTTGCCTCCGTTTGCTTTAGCGGCAAGATGACGAAGCGCCGCTTTTTTTCTTGAAAGACCGTAAAGCACGGGATTTTTAACACCGAACACAACGAGAGAGCGAAGCAGGTATTTTGTTACGAAAACAGCGGTAAACATCGAGCAGATAACGCCGATAAGGAGAGTTACCGCAAAGCCCTGGATCGTACCCTTGCCGAATATCATAAGAACGACGGCGGCGATGACGGTCGTTATATTAGAGTCGATAATAGCCAAAAGCGCTTTATCGAAGCCCGAAGAGACAGAGCCTGCGGTGCTCTTGCCTGCAAAAAGCTCTTCCCTTATACGTTCGAAAATAATAACATTTGCATCAACAGCCATACCTATCGAGAGGATAATGCCGGCAATGCCCGGAAGCGAGAGGTTTATTCTGAACACAGCGCAGACAAGTCCGACGATGGCAACGTAAAACACGAGCGATACTCCCGAAACAACGCCGGGAAGTCTGTAGAGCGCTATCATAAGAATAACAACTACGATAATGCCCAGAAGCGCGGCAAGAAGGCTTGATTCGAGTGCGCCGTCGCCGAGGGTGGGGCCGATGGAACGCTGTTCGATCGCTTCAAGAGAGAACGGAAGAGCGCCTGCGGAGATGACAGCCGCATATTCAACGGCTTCTTCCTGCGTAGAGGTCGTGATAACGCATTCGGTATCATTTATTTGTGTTTTAACATACGGACGTGCGATCTCCGTTTCGTCGAGAACGATAGCGATATAATTTTTATTTACAGGCTGTTGAGACATACGGAGCGTAGCCTCGGAAAAGCGTTCGACGGCATCCGAAGAAATTTTCATCATGACGAGAAAAGAGTTGTCGTGAGAATCGTAGCCTGCGGAAGCGCTGACGATATCTTTACCGGTAAGTACCGTCTCGCCGTCGGATGTTATAAACGAAAGCTCTGCGGTCTGACCGAGAACATCTATGGCATCTTCGGGGCTTGAAATGCCGGGGATCTCAACGGTGATACCCATTTCACCCGTGCGGAATACGTTGCCCTCGGTGTAGCCGAGATTTGTAAGTCTTTTACGCATTACCTCGA
>SVMP01000046.1 GCA_015067385.1 Oscillospiraceae bacterium
CTGCCGTTTCTATTATCGGTATGGCATGGACACAGATGCGTGACGGAATAAATGCTATCGATACAAGTAACTCTTTCGGTGGCAGACAGACTATGTATAATGCTCGTTGGGATGAGATCGATACATCTATTCTTAAAGATTATCAGGATGCCCATCAGTATCAGAATTCTGAAAACAATACTATTCAGTATAACATTTGCGATGACTATATGCAGAATCTTCGAGATGGGGGTGCACTTTATTGCTGGTGCTCAGGTCCCGATAAGGTTTGGCAGTTTAACGTAGGCTCAAGAGAGTTTACAGATGACTGGGCTGTCCGTGCTATCCATATGGACGACCTTGACGGCTTTAACTATGTTTATAAGAACCTTTTCCATGCTAACGGCGCAACCGATAACAGCCATACGAACGGTGCTGCAGGCGGTAGAGGCGACGGTGGAAAAACAGACCTTAACATTTGGGATGATACTGTCAGCCATAACACCTGGAAAGAAAATATCATCACACCCGATGCTTATCCCGATGGCTATCTCACTCTCCGCGCTCATATCAATCAGACCGCTGAAAACTGGCTCAGCAAACTTCCTGGCGCTGTTGTGATTCATCCCGACAATATTTTCTCCGAAGCTCTCATTCATCTCGATGCGAATGATGTTAAATCGGAAGTCGGAAACGATGTTAAAGAATGGGCTTCGAAAGTTAACGGTTACGTTGCGGAACAGACAACTGCCGAAAGCCTCCCCGTACTTGTTGATTACAAAAACTACAAGGCTCTCAGTTTTGACGGAAAGGACTGCCTTACAGTTAATGAATTCGCTTCTGTTAACGGTAATTCGGGTCTTACAATTGTTGCTGTTGCCCGTGCAGACAAAGGCGAAAATAATAATGTGATCGGTCTTGATAATATTTCGCTTGAAACATATCAGACTTCTGTTAAAGCAGCATTTGATAAAAATGCCGTTATCTCCGAAGAACGCGAAGTCGAGGAAACAGGCTTTACTTCTATGATGTTCCGTAAAGACGGCGCAAAACAGACTCTTTTCGTGGACGGTAAAATTTTCGCTGAAAAAGAGGTAAGCGAAAAACTCTCTGTTGAAGATAATATATTGAAGATCGGTGAAGGTCTTAACGGCGATATCGCTGAAATAATGATCTTTGGCAGAGCAATGTCCGATGAAGAGCTTGAAACAGTCAATTTCTATCTCAAACATAAGTATTTTACTATTGAAGATCCTGTGGTTTCTTATGAACTTGATGAATCCGGTGAAGTTAACGGTGTAACTCTTGAATGTGAAACTCCCGGTGTTACTGTTTACTATACTCTCGACCGTTCCGAACCTACGGAAAACTCTATTAAATATGAAGGTCCTATTTCTATAAGCGAAACTACGATCATCAGAGCAGTTGCCGTTAAGGACGGTTGGCTCAACAGCCGAATTGTCGGTAAAATGGTAGGTGTTTCCGCAAATATTCCTACTGAAAATCTTTTGCTCCATCTCAGCGCGGAAGATGCTCCCATGGAAGTTGGCTCAAGCGTAAGCGAACTCAAATCAAGAGTTAACGATTATGTCGCTGTTCAAAGCAACTCCGGCAGCCAGCCCGAACTTATTGATTGCGGAGGCTTCTATGCTCTTAAATTTGACGGTTCCGATATGCTTATCGTAAACGATTTCCTCAGTTTTGAAGGTCATACTGATTTTTCTATAGTTGCTGTTAGCCGTGCAAACGAGGCGGCTGCGGGCGGCGATGACTGGTGCAACCGTCAGAACCTTATCATGATAAATGAAACAGGTGGATACGGAGCTATTTTCGTAGGCTCTTATCAGGAAGATGTCCGTGCGAGAATCGGTATAGGTACGGGTAATAATTTCGGAACTCATGTTGTTATAGCAAAACGTGATGAACCTGTTACCGGATTTACTTCTACGATTGTTGTAAAAGAAGGTAAACAGCAGTCTGTATATGCTGACGGCGAACTTATTTTCTCCGAAAATAACGGACGCGAAAAGATCACAAATACCGATAATACAGAACTCAGAATAGGTACAGGTATTACAGGTATGGTAGGCGATATCGCCGAAATACTTATCTATGATTCCGCACTCAATGAGGAGCAGATAGCATCTATAAACATGTACCTGGAAGACAAATACTTTAATTCGAATAATTAACAAAAAGGGATCTGCACTTAATTGTGCGGATCCTTTTTGCTTGAACGGTTGACAAATGTTGTTTGTTGTATTATAATAAAATCAAAAATTGTCGAAACATGACGAAGTTAAAGGGTGTTGTTGAAATGATTAATTATAAAAACGAACATTACACTTTGTATATAGGTGGAGAGAATGCTATCGTTTACGAGGTTAATGGTACAAATGAAAAAATTCCTTTTTCTTGGCCGAGGTTTGAACTTAACGGTATACAGACATCTGCTCCTGTATCTTTTGTAGAGAAAAACAGGACAGAATTGACCGATTCGATCATTTCTATCGTAGGGGAAGGGGTATTGGATAACGGAGCAACATTAAAAATGGAGCTTCGTGTAAGCCCATTTTCTCCGATTGTTCGCTTTTGCTATGTTTTATCCTCTGAAAACGATTTGAAAATGACGAAGACTCAAAAAGAGGTCCTTAATTATTTTGAATATCCTGTTTCCGATAATAGCGAATTGACCGAGGTACGTTTGTCTGTTTACGATCATCTTGCGCACTCATATCAGCTTGAAGAAATTAAAGCGTTTGAATTTGAAGATCAGCTTATGGGACCGATTTTGGCAGAACATAGAATATCCACCGATGTGTCTGTTCTTACCGCATACGAGCATGGTTCAACATATCCGAATAAATTTATTGTATTTGAACGTGAAAATAACAATATTGCGATCCGTGCGTTGAAAGGAAACTATTGGAATGGGCTTTCTGTAAAAGAAACTCCGTATGAAACGATATGGTTACAGATCGGTGCTGTTAAAGGATCTGTCGATGATCTTGCACGCGCATACCGTGAATTTCAGCTTAAATATTGCACTTTGAACTCCGAAAGCCGTAAACCTTATATTTTTTATAATACATGGGCTTATCAGGAGCGTAATAAATTTTACAATAAAACAACCTATCTCGCTTCAATGAATAAAGAACGTATGGAAAAAGAGATAGATATTGCACACCGAATGGGTGTAGATGTATTTGTTATCGATACGGGTTGGTTCAGTAAAACAGGTGACTGGGAAGTTAATCTTGAAGAGTTTCCCGACGGTATGAGATCCGTAAGAGAACAGCTCGAAAAATACGGCATGAAGCTTGGATTATGGTTTAACCCCACCGTTGCTGCCGTGACAAGTAAATTATTGAAAAAATATCCTCAGTCTGTTGCTAAGATAAACGGTAAGGATCCGACCGCTTTTTCTGTTTGGGAAACAGAAGAAAGCTTACCGATGTGTATTGTCTCTGAATATTGGAAAGCGTTTGCCGATACATTGATCGAGCTTGTTGATAAGCTTGGCGTTACATATTTTAAATGGGACGGTATCGGAATGTACGGATGTAACCGCAGAGATCATTTCCATGGCGGCGACGATTCAACTGAGGAAGAGGCAAGTGACTGCTATGCCTTTTTGTCCGGTATTTATATGTCTAAAATCATCGACAGGGTTTGCGCTGTTCATCCTGAAGCCATAATCGATTTTGATGTTACCGAAGGCGGTCGTTATTTCGGCCTCGGTTTCCTTTCGTCAGGTAAATATTTTGCTATAAATAACGGACCGTATTATTCAAATTATGATATTTCTGTTTCTGATGATGTTTGGAGCAACATATTCGTTTTCCCCGGTCCCGCTCGTACCTGGGTCTGCAGAAAAGAACTTTGTTACGATAAATGGATACCGTCTGTTCTGTTTATGACTCATTATCTTCCGGATGATCCCAAAAGATCTCAGCTTATAAACCTTGCTTCTCTGATCTTGGGACAAAACGGTATTTGGGGCGATCTCCTTAATATTTCCGAAGACGGTGTTAACCTTTTTAACAGTGTATTATCTGTTTATAAACGTGTTTGTGACGATATAACATCAGCATATCCGCATGTTGTCGGCACTCCCGGAACAACATTCGAAGCAAGAGAAAAAATTTACAACGGTAGGGGAGTTGTTGTTTTGTTCGGTAATTTCAACGGAACTTATGAATACAAGGTCCATGAAAATGCGAAGACCGATAAAATTACAGTGTTCGGAAATGTTGAAGTCGAAGAAAACGATGGGTTGAAACTTCGTGCAACTTTCGGCGAATATAACTGTGCCATTGTGTTTTTCGAATAAATATAAAAGCTCCTTTTTCATTGTCGGAAAAGGAGCTTTTTGCTTAAAAATTTTTTTTACAAAACAACCTTTTTTCTATTGAAAATGTGTTGGAAATGTTGTATAATAATGATAAGAGTATAATTGTATCTTGAAGGAGAAATTCTCATGGCTGTGAAAATTATTGAAACTTTTAATAATAAAGATAATTATGTATTTATTCCTGCTTGTTGTTATGCAGGTAATCAGTTCGAGGTACGTAAATACGGTTACCCTCCGATGTTTCATCTTGAAGATGCTAAAATAGACATGCCTGTTACTATTACAGACGTTCCGAGACTTGAAAAAGACGGAAGCGGCAAAATTGAGGTAAATACAGGCGATGCGGCAACGCCGTGTATAGGTGTTTTTTCTGCATCCGAAAAAAGAGCGATCCTTGTTTTTACCGTTCAGGAAATAGACGGCGAAAATCTCGGACTTGCGTATGAGGCAGGGCAGATCCGTCTTACATGGCCCGTTAAACGCGAAAAATCATATCGCATGTGTACAACTTTTGAGAATAAAACACCCTGGATCGACAAGCCTGCAGAGATACCGTATAAGATAATCGATTTTTCCTGCGGTTCTTTGGCTGAATTTTTCAGAGTATTCTTTGAAAACCGTAAAATAATGGGTCTCGACTGTAAGCGTCCCGAGGTCCTCCCTTTCGAAAAACAGTTTGAGATACAGCGCGATAAGTTCAACGCTATGAACTGGAACGAAAAAGATCAGTTTTATATGATCGGTACCGATTTAACTCATTTTCAGGTATGGCAGCCGGGTTGGACAGGCGGAGCATTGAGCGGATATTCTCTTATGAAGCTCGGCGGAGAGCTTGAGACCGAAAGACAGCTCAAAACTCTTGAATTCCTTTTCAAATCCCAGAAAGAAAGCGGTTTCTTCCCCGGAATTATCGATATTGACGGTAATGAACACGGTGACGGTTTCTGGATCGAAGGAACGGAAAAATGGCATCTTATACGTAAATCTTCCGATATTCTTCTCTATCTCTTTAAACATCTCAACCTTATGAGAGAAAGAAATATCGATATCCCCGAATCTTTTATCGAGGGAACGAAAAAGACCGCAGACGGTTTTGTAAAACTTTTTAATAAATACGGTCAGTTCGGTCATCATGTCGATGTCGAAACAGGTGATATCTGTGTCGGCGGTTCAACAAGCGGCGGCATTGCCCCTGCCGGACTTGCAGAGGCTTACAGATTTTTCGGAGATCCCGAATATCTCCGTGTTGCAGAAGAAAGTGCCGAACTTTATTATCAGACATCTCTCAGCAAAGGCTACACAACAGGTGGTCCCGGTGAAATACTGCAAGGTGTTGACAGCGAAAGTGCATTCGGTCTTCTTGAAAGCTATGTTACGCTTTACGATGTTACAGGTAATGAAAAATGGCTTGAATATGCAAAAGAAAACGCTCATTATTGCAGCAGCTGGGTAGTAAGCTATAATTATAAATTCCCTGCGAAGAGTGAGTTCGGAAGACATGATAAAAAGACAGTCGGCTCCGTATTTGCAAACATTCAAAATAAACATTCTGCTCCCGGTATCTGTACTTTATCGGGTGACAGCCTTCTCAAACTTTGGAAATGGACAAAAGATCCGCTTTATCTTGAACTTATGAAGGATATAGCATTGCCTCTCGGTCAATATATCTCAACAGACGAAAATCCGATCTACGACTGGGATCTTGATCCGGAGCTTCGTGATACAAACGATCTTTCTTCCATTGAAAAACATCGTTTGCCTCAAGGCTTTGTTAATGAACGTGTTAATATGTCAGACTGGGAAGATGACATCCGTATAGGCGGAGTGTTCCACGGCAGTTGTTGGTCTGAAACAAGTAATTTGATGACTCTTGCCGAGGTAATTCCTGTTTTGAAAGAGCTTAATGAAATATAAGATAATATAATTCAAAATTTATTTTTTATGAAAAGAGGAGTATTATGGCGTATAAGATATTTGAGTATGATCCGATACTTTTAGCATTTGAAAATGATATAAATCTTCGGATGAATAACTATAAGCGCAAAAAAAGAGAATTGCTCGGTAAAAACGGGAAACTCATCGATTTTGCAAACGCTCATGAGTATTTCGGTTTTCATAAAACCAATGACGGCTGGTTCTATCGAGAATGGGCGCCTGCTGCAGACGAAGTATATCTTACCGGCGATATGGTCGATTGGCATTGGTTTGACTTACAGCTTACAAATATCGGAAACGGTGTTTTTGAAATATTTTTACCCGGTACGGACGCTCTTTATGACGGATGTCACGTAAAAACAATAATCAATAATTCAGGTCGTTTCTTTGAACGTATCCCTCTTTATATTCGTCGTGTCGTTCAGGATAAGCAAACGCACAAATGGTGCGGCTGTATAGTCGATCAGCCTGTATATGAATGGAAAAATAATGACTTTGTTCCGAAGAAAAAAGATATTTGCATATATGAATGTCATATCGGTATGGCTCAGGAAAAAGAAGCGGTCGGGACATATTCTGAATTCAGAGAAAATATTTTGCCGCGTATAAAGGATCTCGGATATAATACCATTCAGATCATGGCTATTATGGAACATCCGTATTACGGTTCTTTTGGCTATCAGGTCTCGTCTTTCTACGCCGCTTCGTCTCGTTTCGGTATGCCGAATGAACTCAAAGAGCTTATCGATGCCGCTCACGGTATGGGTATTGCTGTTCTTTTGGATATTGTACATTCTCATGCAATAAAAAATACCTCTGAAGGCATTAACGAGTTTGACGGAACTACATATCAGTTCTTCCATGAAGGACCTAAGGGCGACCATCCGGCATGGGGTACAAAACTTTTTAATTACAATAAAAATGAAGTAATCCATTTTCTTTTATCAAATCTCAAATTCTGGATGACGGAATTCCGTTTTGACGGTTTCCGCTTTGACGGTGTGACGTCGATGCTTTATCATGATCACGGTCTTGGTGTTGCATTTACAGATTACAGTAAGTATTTTTCGCTCAACACCGACACCGAAGCCTTAACTTATCTGCAACTTGCAAATGAACTCATAAGAGAAGTTAATCCAAAGGCTATCACTATTGCCGAGGATATGTCTGCAATGCCGGGTATGTGTATACCGATAAAAGACGGCGGAATAGGATTTGATTACCGTCTTGCTATGGGACAGCCGGATCTTTGGATCAAATTGTTAAAGGAATGTCCCGATGAAAACTGGAATGTGTGGCACATATGGGGAGAACTTACAAACAGACGTCCTCATGAAAAATATATCGGATATTCCGAGTCTCACGATCAGGCACTTGTTGGCGATAAAACTATTATCTTCCGTCTTTGTGACAGCAAAATGTATACCGATATGTCTGTTTTCAGACACGATGCCGATATTGATCGCGGTATTGCGCTTCATAAAATGATAACTTTTGCGACCATGACTCTCGGCGGAGAAGGCTACCTCAACTTTATGGGAAATGAATTCGGACATCCCGAGTGGATCGATTTTCCGCGTGAAGGCAACGGTTGGAGTCATTTTTATTGCAGACGTCAATGGCATCTTGTTGAAGATACGACACTTCGTTATAAATATCTGCAGGCATTTAACAAAGAAATGATCGGATTTATTACCGAAAATAAGATCCTTTCTTCTGCCGCAAAGCCTTTGTTTATCGATCAGAATTGTCAGATCCTTATGTATGAATGTGCGGGATATGTATTCGCTCTTAATTTTAATCCGAACAAGTCTTTTGAAGATTATTGGCTGACAGTTCCGACCAAAGGTAAATATCAGGTCGTATTTTCAACAGACAGAGAACAGTTCGGCGGTTTTGACAGAATCTCTGAGGATTATGTTTATACCGCAAGCGTTCATCCCGATAACAACGCAAAATTGCAGATATATCTTCCGTCCAGAACAGCGGTTTGTCTGAAGAAAGTTACAACACCTCGCAAAAAAAATAAATGAATGGAGTTAAAAAAATGGATGTTAGTTCTATAGCAAGAATGATAGATATCAGTTCTGTCAAAGCGGAGTCTACGGTCACCGAGATAACGCGTATGGTGGAAGTCGCTAAACATTTCCGATTTATCTGTTCTTTTGCAATGCCGAGTTTTACAAAAAGGCTCGTAGATATGCTTTCTACCGAAAATGATATTTTAGTCGGCGGCGTTGTCGGTTTTCCGTCTGGAACAGATACGACTTCTGTAAAGGTTGCAACCGCAAAAGAAATGATGGCAGCAGGCGTTGACGAACTCGACATGGTCATCAATGTAGGCGCACTCAAAAGCGGTCTTTACGATGAGGTATATAACGATATCCATTCCGTTGTTCAGACAGCGAACGGTATGCCCGTTAAATGTATCCTTGAGATCGCGCATCTTACGGATGATGAGATCAGACGCGGTTCCGAACTCGCTGTTCGCGCAGGTGTTACGTACGTTAAAACCGGTACAGGCTGGGCATCAAAGCCCACCACTGTCGAAACAATAAAGATAATCAAGTCCGAAATAGGAGATTCCGCTAAAATTAAAGCCGCAGGCGGTGTAAGAACGCTCGACACTCTCCTTGAAATGGTCGATGCAGGTGCTTCGCGTTTCGGTATAGGTACTAATAGTGCCATCTCAATTATGAAAGAGGCGTATGTAAAATACGGCAAAGGATGGGATTTTGAGGTATAGACCATGAAATACGTAATCGCATACGACCTTGGTACGGGTGGTATAAAAACAAGCATTTTCGGAGAAGACGGTATCTCCAAAGGCTTCAGTTTTCTCCCATATGATACAAGCTTTCCGAAAGAAGGTTTCAGAGAACAACGTCCCGATACTTGGTGGGATGCCGTTAAGACAACGACCTCTACTGTTCTTCTCGAAACGGGGATCGATCCGAATCAAATCGTTTCTCTTGCTGTTTCGGGACACAGCCTCGGAGCTCTGCCCATAGGTTATAACGGTCAACTGCTTTGCGAATATGTTCCTATATGGAATGACTCAAGAGCAAAAGCTCAGGCAGAAGCTTTCTTTGAAAAAACATCGGAAGACGAGTGGTATCTCTCGACAGGCAACGGTTTTCCGCCTGAACTGTACAGCCTTTTTAAGATTCTTTGGTATAAAGACAACATGCCCGAGGTCTATGAAAATACCGATAAATTTATCGGCACAAAAGACTACATAAATTATAAAATGACGGGTGTACTCGCAACGGACAGAAGCTATGCGTCTGGTTGCGGTGTGTTCTCTCTGAAAGATAATCGATATAACGAAAAATATATTGATATCAGCGGCATAGACAGAAATAAATTGCCGGATATTTTAAACAGTACCGATATTGTCGGCAATATTCTTCCTGAAGTCGCCGAGGAATTGGGGCTGTCGGGCGAAACTCTCGTTTGTGCCGGCGGTGTTGACAATGCGTGCATGGCTCTCGGCGCAGGTTGTACGGATGACGGCGATGTTTATACAAGTCTCGGTACCTCCGCGTGGATTGCCGTTTGCGACCGTGTACCCGTAGTGGATACTGAAAACCGACCATATGTCTTCGCCCATTGTTTACCTGATAAATATGTTTCCGCTGTCGCTATTTTTTCCGCAGGTAACAGTCTGCGATGGGTTCGAGATAAATTCTTCGCCGATTTTTACTCGGCAGAGCTCGCCGGCGGCGCACCAAGCTATAAAGAGATTGACAGTCTTGCAGAAAATTCTCCTGCAGGCTCAAATAAGGTGTTTTTTATTCCCACGCTTGCAGGCGGAAGCTCTCTTGATAAGAGCGCCGATGCCAAAGGTTGTTATTTCGGTCTTGACTTGATGCACACTCGCTCCGATATCGCAAGAGCCACACTCGAAGGGATAGCGTTAAATCTTCGTGTCGCCCTCGATGTTCTAAAAAAGTACGTTACTGTCGGTGAAAATATGCTCATTGTCGGCGGCGGCTCGAAAAGTCCTCTTTGGAGACAGATCTTTGCCGATGTCTATGAAATGAATATCGCCACAGCGCGCGTCGGTCAGGATGCAGGAAGCTTCGGTGCTGCTGCTGTTGCCGCTGTCGGCGCAGGTGTCTGGACCGATTTCGAGAAGATCAAATCTATTGTCAATGATGAAAAACTGACGGTTCCTTCTGAAGAACTTTCGTCTTTTTACAACTCTCTTATCCCATCTTTCAGGAAATTGCTCGATATAAGCTCCGATGTGGGTGACCTTCTTAAAAATATATGAGGAGATGCTTATTATGAATAATTTTGAGTTTTATAATCCCGTTAAACTGGTTTTCGGTAACGGTGAATCCGAAAAAATAGGTGTTTACGCCAAAGGTATCGGAACATGCGCGCTTATTGTGTCGTATTCAAATGTTGATTTCTACGGAGATCTCTTTGAAAAAATAGCAAGATTCCTTTCCGCTGAGGGTATCGAAAGTCATACATTCTTCGGTGCGACCGCAAACCCCAAAATAAGCGAAGCTATAGCCGGCGTTGAAAAGGCAAAAGCTGTTGGCGCAGATATGCTTATCGGCGTAGGCGGCGGCAGTGTTATGGACCTTACAAAGATAATCGCGGCAGGCGTCAAGTACCCTCATGATATAAGAAAAATGATCAAGTTCAGCCATTCTTCCGATGTACAGATCGCTCCCACGGAAGCTCTCCCCATGATAATGATTCCGACCCTTCCTGCTACTGCGAGTGAAATGAATCCCACAGCTGTTATTACTGACGATGAAACGCTTCGCAAAAGCTACGTATGGGAACCGGCGTGCCTTTATCCTAAGGTTTCTATCCTTGACCCGTACCTTACCCTTACTCTTCCTGCTTATCAGACGGCTTCGGGTGCTATCGACTCTATCAGCCACGCTGTTGAACCGTTTTTTTTCAGCGATGAAGCGACTTACGGTAACATTGATCTTCAATCCAATATGCAGCTTGGCGTTGTCAAAACGATATACGATAATCTTCCTAAAGTTCTCGCCGATCCCAACAATATCGAGCTTCGCTCCGTAATGCAGTTCTCTGCGACTGTTGCGCTTAACGGTTGGCTCACTTGCGGTGTTCAGGGTTGGACTCCCATGCATCAGATGGGTCACGTCCTTTCTTCTCATTATAAAGCTACTCACGGTGCAACTCTTGCGACTATGATGCTTGCATGGATGAGATATTTTGCGACCCGTAAACAGAACGAGCGTTTCGTTGCATTTGCGAAGGCTATGTGGGGTACGGACGATCTTCTAAAAGCCGCAGATATTTTTGAGGAATATATCAAAGCTGCAGGTGTCGAAACAAGAATTTCTCAGTTTGGTTGCACCGAAGCAAGCCTCGAAGAACTTACGAATGGTGTTGTCGAGGTATCGTTCTCCTCTGACGGAACTCTCGCAAGCATTCCTCCCATTATTCGTGATGAGGCTTACGCTATCTATAAGCTCGCCCTTTAGGAGATGATTTTTTGAACGGCTTGATTTTTGATATTCAACGGTTTTCCGTTCACGACGGTCCCGGAATAAGAACAACAGTTTTCATGAAAGGCTGTCCGCTTCGCTGTAAATGGTGTCATAATCCCGAAGGGCTGATTTCGCAAAAACAATTTCAGTTTTTCGATGAAAAGTGCATCGGTTGCGGTTTGTGCGGAAAACGCGAAAGCTTTTCAGATGCCGAAAAATGTCCTGCGGAAGCATTGAAAGTATGCGGACGTGAAATAGATGAAGATGAACTTGTTTCGGAGATATTGAAAGACAGGATTTTTTATTCCGATAACGGCGGTGTTACTTTTTCGGGCGGGGAGTGTATGCTTCAGGCTGATTTTGTGGCTTCTGTTTTAACAAGAGCCAAAGCAATGGGGCTTCATACCGCAATCGACACTTCCGGTTACGTTCCTTGGGCATCATTTGAAAAGACTCTTGATTGCTGTGAGCTTTATCTTTATGATATTAAATGTTTTACTCCGTCTGTTCATAAAGAATATACAGGCGTGGATAATATGTTAATAATAGATAATATCAAACGTCTTTCCGAAGCAGGTAAATCTATCTGGATTCGTGTTCCCGTTATCCCGGACTTCAACAATAATGAAGATGAAATGACGGCGATAGCTGAACTTGTTGCATCGCTAAAGACTGTTGAGCAAGTCACACTGATGCCGTATCACACACTCGGCGCAAGTAAGTATAGAACTCTCGGATTGGAATATCCGTACGATACTAACAAAAAAATAACGGAAGAAGAAATGGATTCTTTCCGTAAAATATTTATAAAAAGAAATATTACATTGGCTTAATCTATTTGAAAGGGATCAAAAGCTATGACAAGAACAGAATTTTTAAAAGAACAGACTCTTTCCGGCGCTAACAAGTGCCGACGTACACCTATACCCAAAATATCGGTTGCGAACGATGCTCCGAGTATTGCTGAAAGAAAAGCGCTTGGTTTAAAGAAAATATTTGATACCATGCCTGTTTATATCGGACAGAAAGAACTTATTGTTGGTACGAGAACGTTCTTTAATCCGAACAAAGGTAACGAAGACGGTCACGATATCTTTGATTATGGTCTTTGGGGGGGGTATGAATACATAAACGAAAAAGATATCGAGCTTTTCGGTTGCAACCAACAGTTTACAAATAAGACTCATATAACTCCCGATCTCGGTATTATTCTCAAACAAGGTATTGACGGGATAATCAACAGTGCAGAAGAAAAGAAAAAAGATCCGTCTCTTCATTCAGTAAATCTTGATTTTCTGTCAAGCGTTATTATTGCTTACAGCGGTCTTAAAAACCTTATTCTACGTTATGCAGATGAAGCTCTTCTTCTTTCCGAGACAGCAGAAGGTTCGGATAAAACAGAGCTTTTGGAGATCGCTCGTATTTGTAAAAAAATAAGCGGAGAACCTGCAGAAACTTTCCATGAAGCTGTTCAGCTCCTTTGGTTTGCACATCTCGGCACTATTATTGAAAGCTTT
>SVMP01000047.1 GCA_015067385.1 Oscillospiraceae bacterium
ATGCACCTTCGGGCACTAACGTATGCTTCGGAATGAACGGTCTTTGCTATCCGCCACAAGAAGCTGTTTTTCGGTTGACGGAGCGTGCGCTCGAAATAATGTACGATCTGAAAAACCCCATAACCGTCGTTGCAAAAAGCGATCTCATCCTTCGTGATGCAGGTCTTATTTCAACGATCGCCGGACGTTCGGGTGCAACGGTCGTTATCCCGATATTCTGCGAGGATAACGTAAGCCCCGTTTTTGAGCCGAACGCTCCCCTGCCGTCTTTTCGCTTTGAGATGATAAACAGGCTTTCTTCGTCGGGCATTCGCTGCGGCGTTATGATAAGCCCCGTCATTCCGTATATTACCGATTCCGTGAGCGCAATACAAAGGCTTACGGAAAAAGCAGCCGCTTCGGGTGCGGAATTTGTCGTCTTTGAACCCCGTCTGCAACTCTCGGACGAACAAAAACCGCTTTTCAAAGCTGCTCTTGATCTGTATTACCCCGGTTTTATCCGTTTTTACGGTACATTCTCCGAAAATCTTTATATCCCTCCCCGAAATGCGTTTCTTACCGAATCGGCAGAAAAATTTTCCCTGAATGTTAATATAAAAACGCTTATCACTTAACACTCATCCGAAGGATATATCGCACGAGCGAAGCGAGTATATCTCATTTGTTTTACAAATATATCGCCATAAAGCGATATATTCAACAAGTTGAATGCGATATATACCTGCGGTATGCGATATGGAAACGCTCCGCATTTCCGTTTACCACTCATCACTTAAAACTCATAACTACCCGAAAGGATCTTCCCATGAAATACCTTCGTTTTTTGACTCCCGACAATGAAATAAAGTTCGGGCTTGTTGACCCTGAAAATGAGCAGAGAATAATCGTTCTCGACGGCGATTTTCTTGACGGTGCGAAGCCGACCGACGAGGAATACGTTATATCCAAAATCAAAATACTGCCGCCGACGGTTCCCTCGAAGATCATTGCGGTGGGGCTTAATTATTACGATCATATCAAGGAATTCGGTGACAGACCCGTTCCCGAAAACCCGACTCTTTTCAACAAATTTCCGCACACCGTCATCGGCATGAACGACGGTATAGAGAACCATCCGATCTCCGAGCGTATCGACTTTGAGGGCGAGATGGCGATAGTTATCTCGAAGCACTGCAAGGATGTTAAAGCGGAAGAAGCGGACGAATATATTTTCGGCGTTACATGTTTAAACGACGTTACCGCAAGGGATATTCAGCGTGCGGACGGACAGTGGCTTCGCGGCAAGAATCTCGAAACGTTCTGCCCGATGGGTCCTTTCGTTGCGACAGGGCTTGATTACGGCAATCTTCACATTCAGTCACGCCTCAACGGCAAGATCATGCAGGACAGCACGACAGCTCTCATGATGCACTCGGCGCAGAAGCTCGTTGAATTCATTTCTCAGGCGTTCCCCCTTGAAAAAGGCGATATTATTTCAACGGGTACTCCGAAGGGCGTAGGTCCGATGGTCAGAGGCGACGTTATCGAGATAGAGCTTGAGGGCGTCGGCACTCTTGTTAACATAATGAAATAATTACATAGGAGATCACCAATGAAAAAAACTCTTATTTCTGTTTTGGTTTTACTTTTATCCGTCATTCTTCTCTGTTCCTGCTCTTATGAGCTTAAAGCGGACGGTTTTGAGCTTTTGGGCGAGATAAACTGGGAAAATGCGAACGATTTTTCCGAAGGCTTTGCGGCTGTCAAGCGTGACGGCAAATGGGGCTTTATAAACAGTGACGGTGAGCTTGTCATCGACTGCATTTACGACAGTGTGGGCGCGTTTTCCGAAGGTATGTGCGCTGTTCAGACAGGCTATGCATGGGATTATATCGACACCGACGGCAATACCGTCATCGACGGCGATTTTGAAGCTGCAAACAAATTCTCCGAAGGCAGAGCGTCGGTAATGTTAAACTATAAATACTGCATTATCGACACCGAGGGCAACAAGCTCTGCAACCCGACATTCGACATCATCCGTCCTTTCAGCGAGGGGCTTGCGGTGGTCGAGCTTGACAACTGGTTCGGGTATATCAAAGCCGACGGCACTCTTCTGGGTGATCTTACATACGGCGGCGCTTCGGACTTTTCCGACGGTCTTGCGGAAGTCTTTACAGACTATTTAAGCGGCTTTATCGGTACTGACGGCAATTACGTTATCGAAGAAAAATTCGATGACGGTTCAAGCTTCTCCGAAGGTCTCTGCGCAGCCGAAAAAGACGGAAGCTGGGGCTTTATCGGTAAGGACGGCGAATTTGTTATCGAACCGAAATGGTCTGAAGCAGGCGATTTCAAAAACGGGTTCTCCGTTGTTTCCAACGGTTCAAAGTACGGCTATATAAACGCTGACGGCGAAGAGATAACGGAATTGAAATATCATAACGCATACGATTTTTCCGACGGTCTTGCAAGGATCAGAACGATGGGTACGGCTTATGCCGCATTCGGCTTTATCGATGAAAGCGGCGAATATGTTATTGAGCCGACATACCTTGCGGCACGTGATTTTTCCGAAGGCTATGCCGCTGTTCAGTTAACAAACGAGCTGTGGGGCTATATCGCAAAAGACGGTACGCCCGTTATCGATTTTGATTTTGACGAAGCATACGCATTCAATGAGGGCGTTGCAAGAGTTAAAATAGGCGAAAAATACGGATTTATTAAAATTAACACAGAAGGCTGAATATGAGTTGAGTTTTTTCTTTTATACGATCTTTAAATAAAGAGGAAAACTATAATGAAAAAGAATAAAAAATTAAATTCCCTCGCAAAGTTTCTGGTAGATACGATTTTCTCTGAAATGGAAAAAGATGAAAATGAAATAGATATGGAACGCGTAGCGATCTGTGAAATATTACTGAATACGCTTTTCCCGCACAAAAAAACGCCCCCTGAAGAAATAGAAGAAAAAGTAAAAAAAATAATAGAAAGAGTAGAAGCAGAGAAAGAATTCAATAAAGAATCAAATGACTAATTCAAATTATATGGAAAATAATAATTATACAAACACCTACGATGTAGCCATTACCAATAACAGCTACGATGTAGCCGTTATTGGTGCCGGACATGCCGGAGTTGAAGCGGCGCTTTCGTGTGCCCGTCTCGGCATGAAAACGATACTTTTCACGATAAACATGGACGCTGTTGCAAACATGCCCTGCAACCCCTCTATCGGCGGCACGGCAAAAGGTCATCTTGTCCGTGAAATAGACGCTCTCGGCGGCGAAATGGCAAAGAGCGCCGACAAGATATTTCTGCAGAGCCGAATGTTAAACCTCGGCAAAGGCCCTGCGGTGCATTCGTTGCGTATTCAGGCGGACAGGCGAGAATATCAGAAAGTTATGAAGCACGTCCTCGAAAAGCAGGAAAATCTTTCGCTTAAGCAGGCGGAGATCGTTGATATTTTAACAGAGGACGGCGCGGTTACGGGTGTTGTCACGCATCTGGGTGCGGTGTTCAACGTAAAAGCGGCGATAATCTGCACAGGTACATACTTAAACGGCAGAATAATCGTCGGAGACCACTCTTTCTGCGGCGGCCCCGACGGAATGTTTGCGGCAACGAAGCTTACAAAAAGCATTGAAGACAAGGGCGTTTCGATGATGCGATTCAAAACGGGTACTCCGTCACGAATAAACCGCCGTTCCGTTGATCTTACAAGGCTTGAACGTCAGGACGGCGACGAGAAGATCGTTCCGATGTCCTTTGAAAACGAAGATAAATTTATCGGCGAAAACCTCGAACCGTGCTGGCTTGTTTACACAAACGCAAAAACGCATCAGGTAATAAAAGACAATCTCCATCGCTCCCCTCTTTATTCGGGCAACATTCACGGCATCGGTCCTCGCTACTGTCCGTCGATAGAAGACAAGATCGTTCGTTTTGCCGATAAAGAACGTCACCAGCTCTTTTTGGAGCCGACGGGAAGAGACACCGAAGAGATGTATCTTCAGGGTATGTCGTCATCGCTTCCCGAAGACGTTCAGATAGAAATGATACACACACTCCCCGGCTTTGAAAATGCCGAGATAATGAGGATAGGTTACGCTATCGAATACGACTGTGTTGATCCGCTTGAGCTTCGTGCGACGCTCGAATTCAAAAAGATAAAAAATCTTTACGGCGCAGGTCAGTTTAACGGAACATCGGGCTACGAAGAGGCTGCGGCGCAGGGACTTATTGCGGGCATCAACGCATCGTTAAAGCTAAAAGGCGAAGAGCCGCTGATACTCGACCGAAGCACGAGCTATATCGGAACTCTCATCGACGATCTTGTAACGAAAGGCACACGTGAGCCGTACCGCATTATGACCTCACGCTCCGAATACCGTCTGCTTTTACGTCAGGACAACGCCGACGAACGCCTCATGCCCTACGGAAGAAAGATCGGGCTTATAAACGATGAACGCTGGGCGCATTTCAACGAAAAATGGGATATGATAAGGGCTGAAACGGAGCGTGTTGAACGCACATACCTTTCACCGAACGGAGAACTCAAAGAATTTCTGGCTGAACATAATTCCTCTGCCGTAACGACCGGCATATCCGTTGCGGATCTGTTAAGACGTCCCGAAATAACTTACGATTCTCTCGCCGCCGTCGATAAAGAACGCCCCGAGCTTCCGCTCTCCGTAAGAGAAGAGGTCGAGATAACCGTTAAATACGACGGATATATAAAACGTCAGACCGAGCAGGTCGAGCAGTTCAAAAAGCTTGAACAGAAGCGACTTCCCGAAGATTTCGACTATACATCTCTTGCAGGTCTGCGTCTGGAAGCAAGACAGAAATTAAACGCCGTCAAGCCGTCCAACATCGGTCAGGCAGGCAGAATTTCGGGCGTATCCCCTGCTGATATCGCAATTTTACTCGTACACTTTAAATATATTTAGGAGAAACATATGCGCGCAAGAAAGAAAAAGAACTGTGATGCACGTCTCGAACGCTGTTCGGACTACATCGTTGAAAAAATAGAGATCCCCGAAAATAACGACAAGCCCGTATACCTTGAGATCGGCTGCGGCAAGGGCAAATTTGCGGCAGAAGTTGCAGAAAAGGAAAACTGCCTTTTTTACGCTATAGAGATCATGAAAGATATCATGGTCATGGCTATCGAAAAGGGTGCGGCAAAACAGCTTGACAACATCAAATACATAATCGGAAGCGCAGACGATCTCCTCGAAATGTGCCCCGAAAACAGCATTGACACCATCTTCCTCAACTTCTCGGATCCGTGGCCGAAAAAGCGTGCGGCAAAGAGAAGACTTACCCACAAAAATTATCTTGAAAGATACAAAAAACTGCTCAAAAAAGACGGTATCATCGCTTTTAAAACCGACAACCATCCCCTCTTCGAATTCTCCGTTGAAGAGATAAAAGAAAACGGCTTCGAGATCTTCGATTATACCGAAGACCTTCACGAAAGCGGCATTTACAACCCTGCAATGACCGAATATGAAGAGAGATTTACCGAGATGGGTCAGCCCATATACCATCTGAAAGCAAGAATGAAGCAGTAATTTGTTAAACCGAAAATGGAACAAACTCTGACTGATTTTATCAACTGGTTCTCAACATTTCCCGAATGGGCGCTCTGTCCGATACTTTTCGGGCTTGCACTCGTTCAGTATATCTTTCCGCCCGTGCCGTCCGACACGCTTCTTGTTGCGCTCGGGATCCTCGTTTCGCAGGGCGTTTTTAACAGTATTCTCGGTTTTACGTCGTACTCTCTCGGTGCGGTGCTCGGTGCGACAGCTCTTTTTACGGTTGCGTACAAGCTCGGCGACAGAGTACGTAAGATCAAAATAATAAACAGGCTCATTGACGAAAAAACATATGAAAAAGCAAGAAAAACGATCGATAAATACGGCGGCGGCTCTTATTTTCTGCTCCGTTTTGTCCCGTCTATGCAATGTATATCGATAATTGTCATGGGTCTGTTGAAAATAAGAAAGCGAAAAGCATATTTTTACGTAAGCTGTGTGACCGTTCTTGCGTGCGCGGTGTATTATCTTATCGGAGTTATTCTCGGTGCAAATATTCCGATGATTTTACGTGTTCTCGATGCAATGGGAACGATCGGTAAAATATTGCTTGTCGCTCTCATCGCCGTTATCGTTGCGGCGATCGTTATATACAAACTCAGAAAAAAACAGACAGACAAACAGGAGGAATAATCAATGTTCGATGATAACAAACAGGCTCTTCCCATCTCAGGAAACGCAATCGTAGGTCAGTCGGGAGGTCCGACTGCGGCAATAAACGCAACTCTTTCGGGCGTTATCAAGGGCCTTCGCAAATGCGAAAACATAAAACGTGTTTACGGTATGAAAAACGGCATTGAAGGTCTTATCAACGGCAATGTTGTCGATCTTGCGAGCGCTGTTACGACCGAAGAAGACTATTACGCCCTCGAATGTACTCCTGCGGCGGCTCTCGGCTCATGCAGAAAAAAGCTCCCCTCAGACCTTAACGACCCTATTTATCCGAAAATTTTTGAAATATTCCGCCAATATGATATACGTTATGTTCTTTACATAGGCGGCAACGATTCAATGGACACCGCTTCAAAGCTTTCGGCATACGCAAAAGAAGCAAACTATGAAATTTACGTTATGGGTGTTCCGAAAACGATCGACAATGACCTTGTTGTCACCGACCATACCCCCGGTTTCGGCTCTGCCATCAAATATATCGCAACGACCGTTGAAGAGATCGCGCGTGACTGCTCGATCTATGCCGTTCAGGCGGTAACTATCGTTGAGATAATGGGACGTGACGCAGGCTGGCTTGCGGCAGGTGCGGCGCTTCCGAGACTTTCGGGACAGGCTTGCGCAGACCTCGTTTACGTTGCCGAAACGGAATTCGATTTTGACGAATTTATCGAAGACGTTAAAAAAGAGCTCGAAAAGAAGCCGAATGTCGTAATCGCAGTCTCCGAAGGCATCAAAACAAAGGACGGAAAGTACGTCGGAGAAAGCGAACAGAGCGGTTCCGTCGATATTTTCGGGCATAAATACCTCGCAGGTGCGGCAAGAGTTCTCGAATCGTGCATCAGAGCGAAGATAGGCTGTAAATGCCGTTCGATCGAAATGAGCCTTCCGCAGAGATGCGCAGGTCACTGCCTGTCAAAAACCGATATCGAGGAGAGCGTTCTCGTCGGTGCAAGCTGTGCAAAACATGTAGCCGCAGGCAATTCGGGCGATTTCGCTTTCTTTATCCGTGACAACAACGCCGACGGCAGTTATTCCGTCTCCGTTGGCTTCTGCCCCGTTTCAAGGATCGCAAATCAGATCAAAAGAATTCCTGCAGAATATATCAACGAGCGTGGAAACAACGTCACCGACGAGCTTCTTCACTATCTTCAGCCCCTCATTCTCGGCGAAGTCCAGATCCCGATGAAAAACGGTCTGCCCGTGCATTTTACGATCGACTGATCGTAAAATACAGCTAAATTCGGCAAAGCCGAGCTAAATTGTGCTTCGCACAGCTAAATTTTTCTTACGAAAAGCTAACGGTCAGCACCCATTTGAGCATTAAAAACGCTCAAATGGGTGCTGCCTTGTTGAAAAATTATCCTACCTGTTCTCAACATAAGAGAGAGATCTATTCAACTAACAGTCGCTTGAAAACAGACAGAAAATATGATATAATTTAACTGTAAAAAAACCGTATTAAACTCTGATTTGCCTATTTCACTCCTTTTAGATTTCAAAAAAACAGCACCCTTTTTGACAGTTTTACTGCCCGAAAGAGTGCTGTTTTTATAGTATAAATTTTACTGATTTCAAAGAAAAAACAAAATCATATAATTATATTATATAATAAAGCTCAAAACGCTTTGCACTTTGCAAAGCGTTTTGTATTTATTAGCTTGCCGTTAGGCAAATTCAGCTTATTAGAATTCGAGTTTGCTTTCGATGAATGCCTTGAGGTCTTCGATCTTGATTCTTTCCTGTTTCATAGTGTCACGGTCACGAACGGTTACGCAGCCGTCGGTCTCGGAATCGAAGTCGTAAGTGATGCAGAAAGGAGTACCGATCTCGTCGAAACGTCTGTAACGCTTACCGATAGAGCCTGCATCGTCGAATTCAACGTTGAAATACTTGGAAAGATCGGCAAAGATCTTTTCAGCACCCTCGTTGAGCTTCTTGGAAAGGGGAAGAACAGCCGCTTTAACGGGTGCGAGTGCGGGATGGAGATGGAGAACTGTACGTACATCGGGTTTTGCGGGGTCTTCGGAGATGTTTTCTTCATCATAAGCTTCGCAGAGGAACGCAAGCATAACTCTGTCAGCACCGAGAGACGGCTCGATAACGTAAGGAATATATTTTTCGTTTGCTTCCTGATCGAAATATTCGAGGTTTTCGCCGGATTCGTTGGTGTGAGATTTGAGGTCGAAGTCGGTTCTGTCCGCAATGCCCCAAAGTTCGCCCCATCCGAACGGGAAGAGGAATTCAAAGTCGGTCGTAGCTTTGGAATAGTGAGAAAGTTCTTCCTGTTCATGGTCACGGAGACGGAGATTTTCGCTCTTCATGCCGAGATTGAGAAGGAAGTTGTGGCACTGGGTTCTCCAATAGTTGAACCATTCGAGGTCGGTGCCGGGCTTGCAGAAGAATTCAAGCTCCATCTGTTCAAATTCACGGGTACGGAATGTGAAGTTACCGGGAGTGATCTCGTTTCTGAAGGATTTACCGATCTGACCTACGCCGAACGGGATCTTCTTACGGGTAGTTCTCTGAATGTTTTTGAAGTTAACAAAGATACCCTGAGCCGTTTCGGGACGCATATAGATCTCGGTAGAGGAATCTTCGGTAACGCCCTGGAATGTTTTGAACATCATGTTGAACTTACGAATGTCCGTAAAATCGCTCTTGCCGCAACCGGGGCAGGGAATGTTATGTTCACGGATATATTCGGTCATCTGCTCGTTTGTGAGAGCTTCAACAGTCATCTGAATGCCGTTTTCAGCGTTCCAGTCTTCGATGAGCTTATCTGCTCTGTGACGCATCTTACATGCTTTGCAGTCGATGAGGGGGTCGTTGAAGTTAACAACGTGACCGGAAGCTACCCATACACGGGGGTTCATGAGGATAGCGGAGTCAAGACCTACGTTGTAGGGAGATTCCTGAACGAATTTTTTCCACCATGCTTTTTTAACGTTGTTTTTCATTTCAACGCCGAGAGGACCGTAGTCCCATGCGTTTGCAAGACCGCCGTAGATCTCGGAGCCTGCGTATACGAAGCCTCTGTTTTTACAGAGAGCAACGATCTTTTCCATTGTCTTTTCGCTGTTGTTCATCTTTTCAAGTCCTTACTGTGAAAATATAGAATTTATATTTTGGTTTTTTATATGTTACTTAATTTTCGGTCGGTTCGATCTCTTCGATAACGATCGTCTCGCCTTCGTTTGTTTCAACGTTCTCTTCGCTTACTTCAACATCTTCGTCTTCCTCCGATGCATGAATAACAGCGGTTGCGATAACTTTCGTTTCGCCCTGAATACGCATTACATGAACACCGGACGATGCTCTGCCGTAAACGGGAATATCGGCGATCTTAACTCGGATGATTATACCGTCGGAAGAGATTATAACGAGGTCATCGTCTTCTTTTACGCAGCGAACGCCGACAAGAGCACCTGTCTTTTCGCTGATCTTATGAACACGGACGCCCTTACCGCCTCTGTTCTGACCGTTGAACTCATCGAATGCGGTGCGTTTGCCGTAGCCGTTTTCCGTAACGGTGACAAGCGTGCTGTCTTCTTCAACAACTACAGAGCCGACTACCTCTTCGCCCTCGCCGAGCTTGATTACTCTTACGCCGCGTGCCGTTCTGCCGACAACTCGGACATCTTCTTCGCTGTAACGTATCGCCATGCCGGCGCTTGTTGCAACGATGATATCTTTCTTGCCGTCTGTGAGACGAACGGAGTTAAGGCTGTCGCCCTCGTCAAGCTCAACTGCGTTAAGACCCGTCTTTCTGATATTCTTAAAGTCGCTTATTCTGCAACGCTTGGAAATACCGAGCTTCGTTACCATGTTAAAGTAGCCGTCACCCTCAAGATCACGAAGATGTATCATCGCCGTTACCTTTTCGCCCTCGCCGAGCTGGAGGAGGTTTACGATGTTCATGCCTTTAGCCTGACGTGTCGATTCGGGGATCTCATAGCCTTTGAGGCAGTAAACTCTGCCGTTTGACGTGAAGAACATTATCTTATCGTGTGTTGAACATGTAAACATTTCTTCAACAACGTCTTCTTCTCTCGTCGTGAGCGCGGTAACGCCTCTGCCGCCTCTTCTCTGAACCTTGTAATTATCTTCGGAAAGACGCTTGATATAGCCTCTGTTTGTAAGAGTATAAACGCACATCTTTTCTTCTATAAGGTCTTCGATATCTATTTCGTTTTCAACATCCTGGATCTCGGTAACTCTGTCGTCGCCGTATTTTTCTTTGATCTCGGTAAGCTCGTCACGAAGAACACCTATGAGCATCGCTTCGGATGCAAGAAGCTGTTTATAATATTCGATCTTCTTTTCGATCTCTTCATATTCGGCAAGAAGCTTCTCTTTTTCAAGTCCCTGCAATGCTTTAAGACGCATTTCGAGGATAGCGGATGCCTGAATTTCGGAAAGACCGAATCTTTCCATAAGATTTTCCTTCGCATCATCGTAGGAATTACGGATGATCTTGATAACCTCGTCAATATTATCCTGCGCGATTATCAAACCTTCGAGCAAATGCGCTCTTTCCTGAGCCTTGCGAAGATCGTATCTTGTTCTTCTTGTAATGATATCTTTCTGATGCTCGATATATTCATCAAGAATATTTCGAAGAGAAAGGATCCTCGGCTGAGACTGGTTGTTGACAAGTGCGAGCATATTGACCGCAAAGGTCGTCTGCATCTGTGTCTGAGCAAAAAGCTTGTTCAACACTACCTGAGAATTTGCATCTTTTCTGATTTCGATAACGATCCTCATACCGTTTCTGTCGGACTCGTCTCGGATATCGGAAATGCCCTCGATGCGTTTTTCACGTACCTGCTCTGCGATCGTCGCAATAAGCATACGTTTATTTACCTGATACGGAAGCTCCGTAACGATAATTCTTACTCTGTCTCTGCCGAATTCTTCAAATTCGGTCCTTGCTCTTACAGTGATATGTCCTCTGCCCGTCGCATAAGCGGCTCTGATGCCTTTTCTGCCTAAAATTATGCCTTTTGTCGGGAAGTCGGGACCCTGAATACAGCCTAAAAGATCTTCAAGCGTTGCTTCGGGGTTGTCAAGAACAAGGATAGTGGCGTCAATAACTTCTCTTAAATTGTGAGGAGGTATATTTGTCGCCATACCTACTGCGATACCGGACGAACCGTTAACAAGAAGGTTCGGGAAACGGCTGGGAAGAACACGGGGTTCTTTTCTCGTTTCGTCAAAGTTGGGGTCCCAGTCAACCGTCTCTTTTTCAATGTCAGCGAGCATTTCGTCTGCAATTCTGCTCATTCTCGCTTCTGTATAACGGTACGCTGCAGGCGGGTCGCCGTCCACGGAACCGAAGTTACCGTGACCGTCGATAAGCGGATATCTCATTGAGAAATCCTGTGCAAGACGTACAAGTGCATCGTAAACCGATGAGTCGCCGTGCGGATGATATCTACCGAGAACGTCACCGACTGCCGTTGCGCACTTACGGAAAGGCTTGTCTCTCGTCAGTCCGTCCTCATACATTGCATATAAAATTCTTCTGTGAACGGGTTTGAGACCGTCACGTACATCAGGCAACGCACGTCCTACTATAACGGACATCGCATACTCGATATAACTCTGTTTCATTTCCTGAACAAGCTCGGTAGAGGTTATGACTTGGTCCGGAAATAATATATCTTCGGGTTTGTAATCTACATTTTTTCTTTTTGCCACAACAACTTACCTCTTAATAGTCCAGATTGATCGCATATTTTGCGTTTTCTTCGATATATTCACGTCTCGGCTCAACCTGTTCGCCCATAAGTATCGTAAATATTCTGTCAGCCGCAGCTGCGTCTTCAAGCTCGATTCTGCGGAGCGTGCGTTTTTCGGGGTCCATTGTCGTTTCCCAAAGCTCCTGCGGGTTCATTTCACCGAGACCTTTGAATCGTGAAATGTCTATTTTAACATTCGGGTTGCCGCCGCGCATCTCGTTGCTTATCATATCTCTTTCTTCATCGCTGTACGCAACTCTCGTTGTCTTGCCTCTCGAAAGCTTATAAAGAGGCGGAACAGCGGAATAAACGTATCCCTGTTCGATAAGCGGACGCATGAATCTGAAGAAGAACGTCAAAAGAAGCGTTCTGATATGCGCACCGTCAACGTCGGCATCGGCCATGATGATTATTTTATGATAACGGAGCTTTTCTTCGTTGAAATCGTCGCCTATGCCTGCACCGAGAGCCGTTATAACGGGAGAAAGCTTGTCGTTGCCGTAAATTTTATCAGCTCTCGCTTTTTCTACGTTTAACATCTTACCCCAAAGAGGCAGGATAGCCTGAAAACGTGAGTCACGTCCCTGCGTTGCAGAACCGCCCGCAGAGTCACCCTCTACGATGTAGATCTCGGTCAATGCCGGATCTCTTTCGTTGCAGTCACGAAGCTTATCGGGCATCTGACCGGAATCGAGCGCGGAATTTCTTCTTGTTTCTTCTCTTGCTTTACGTGCGGCTTCACGTCCTCGCTGAGCAAGAACGGCTTTATTGATTATCGCCTTTGCAACAGACGGATTTTCCTCTAAAAATACGGATAATTTCGAGCTTACAAGGCTGCTTACAACGCCTCGCATCTCGGAGTTTCCGAGCTTCGTTTTTGTCTGACCCTCAAACTGAGGCTCTGTTAATTTAACGCTGATAACCGCAGTCAAGCCCTCTCGGACATCTTCGCCCGAAAGATTATCGTCTTTATCTTTTAACAGCTTGTATTTTCTCGCATAATCGTTAAGCACGCTCGTAAGCGCAGCCTTGAAACCGACGTCATGCGTACCGCCGTCGATGGTTCTGATATTGTTTGCGTAAGAGTAAAGACGTTCTTTATACGAATCGTTATACTGCAGCGCTACTTCTGCGGAATTTTCATCGTTATCCTGAGAAATATAGATTATCTCGTGAAGACCTTCGCACTGATATGATTCGTTGAGATATTCAACGTATGTCTTGATACCGCCCTCGAAAAGAAGGTCGTGAAC
>SVMP01000048.1 GCA_015067385.1 Oscillospiraceae bacterium
CTTACAATGGATAGGGGCTTTGCGGATCCTTATATGGTTATTGCCGATTTTGACTCCTACAGAAAGATCCATGAAAAAGTAAATCTTGAATACGCAGATATTCAGGGTTGGAACAGAAAATCACTTTTCAACATTGCTAACGCAGGTAAATTCTCTTCTGACAGAAGTATTGTTGATTATGCAGAAAAAATCTGGGATGTTAAGCCTGTAAATTATGATACGATTTAATTCAAGAAACAGTTATTTTAAAACACCGTTCGGTGCTATTGAACAAGATTCTGATTTAACATTCCGTATTCTTGTTTCAAGGCGAGTATGTGCTTTGAAGGTTTCAATCGTTTTTGAAGGTGAGAGGGCATTCAAACTCCCTCTCTCCTTTTCAGGTTCTCAAGGCATATATGAAGAATATTCGATCACAATGAAAATACCCAATATTGGCTTGTATTTTTACAGATTTGAGATAGAAAACACCAATAACGATACAATTTACATTGGAAAAGGTTATTCGGGAAACGCAGAAATTTCCCCTATAGCACCATGGTGGAAACTTACTGTTTATAACAATAGCTTTAAAGCTGCAAACACGTTTGCAGGAAAAAACATTTATCAAATATTTCCGGACAGATTTTGTTATGTAGGCAAAATCAATACAGAAAAACATAATAATATAAAACCTTGGGGAATGTTACCCAACCACATAAGAGAAGAAGACGGAACCCTTGATACTTCAGATTTTTTTGGAGGTAATCTAAAAGGAATTCAGTCTAAACTCGAATATCTTAAAGAGCTGGGAATAGGTATAATTTATCTTAATCCCATTTTTGAAGCCGCATCAAACCATCGTTATGATACCGGAGACTATGAAAAAATAGATACTCTGCTCGGTAATGAAGATGATTTTACCGAACTCTGTGCTGAAGCAGAAAAATACGGTATCAGAATAATATTAGACGGTGTTTTCAGTCATACAGGCATAGACAGCAAATATTTCAATCAGTACGGGAACTATGATAATCTCGGCGCTTATCAGTCACAAGAGTCAGAGTATAGCAGTTGGTACAAATTTGTTGATTGGCCCAATGAGTATGACTGTTGGTGGGGTGTTAAAATTCTGCCTGAAACAAGAGAAGACGAGCCGTCTTATCTTTCATACATTACGGGAGAAAACGGAATTGCAAGAAAATGGCTTCGAGCAGGTGCATCGGGCTGGAGATTGGATGTTGCCGATGAGTTACCCGACGTATTTATCGAAAAATTCAGAGAAGCTGTTAAAGCCGAAAATGAAGAAGCTGTTATTATCGGCGAAGTATGGGAAAATGCAGCAGATAAGATCAGCTATGATCAAAGAAGAAGATACTTGCACGGTAACCAACTTGACAGTGTAATGAATTATGTTTTCAGAAACGCCGTTATTTCTTTTATGCAAGACGGAGATTCCGAAAAAATAAAAAATTCCGTATTGGAAATTTGCGAAGATTACCCTGCCCCTGTTCTTCATTCTTTAATGAATTTTCTTGGAACACACGATACTGAACGAATAAAAAATATTCTCGGCTCTGAGTGTGAAGTATGTTTAGCGTATGCGCTTCTTGCTTTTTTACCCGGTCTACCAACAATCTATTACGGAGATGAGGTTGGAATGGAAGGCGGGAAGGATCCTCTGAACAGACAATGTTTTCCTTGGAACGAAGGAGAAAAGGAAATAACTTCGTTTTTTAAAAAGATAAACAACATACGACTTGAACTAAGTTGTTTAAAAAACGGTTCATTTGAACCGATAATTACAGAAAAGGATTTATTCGGATTCTGCAGATCTTCTGATGAAGAAAAATGTTTATTCCTTATAAACATTTCAAAAGAACCGAAATTGATTCCCGAATTATTTGTTGGTAAAACAGACTTGTTTCACGGTAATACAATAAATAAAAACAGTTATATCAACGGCAAAAATTTCATTATAGTTAAATATTGATCAAATCAGAAGCATTCGTAAAAAAGTGCTTCTGATTCTATGTAAAATTGTTGTTTATTAATTACTCATTTTGTCATAACCTGCTGTTGACATTTCAAACATTTTGTGGTAAAATCTCACAAGAACAAAAATAATCAGGAGTGAAAATTTTGGACAAGCTTTTTTCAAATTTATTAGCCGTTAACTGGGCAACAGACTGGCCGATGATCATAATGTGGATCATTGGTGGCGTATTGATTTATCTCGCCATAAAGAAAGATATGGAGCCTACCCTTCTTCTTCCCATGGGTTTTGGCGCAATCCTTGTAAATCTTCCTTTTTCAGGAGCAATAACTCAAGTTACAGCTGAAGGAACAACAGAAGTTGGTCCTATTGATGTACTTTTTAATGCAGGTATAGCAAACGAATTGTTCCCCTTACTTTTATTTATAGGTATCGGTGCAATGATAGACTTCGGTCCCCTTCTTGCAAACCCTAAAATGATGCTTTTCGGCGCAGCTGCGCAGTTTGGTATTTTCTTCACTCTCAGCCTTGCATCTTTCCTTGGCTTTGAAATGAAAGACGCTGCATCTATTGCAATAATCGGTGCTGCCGACGGTCCTACATCAATTTTTGTATCTCAGTATTTCGAATCGAACTATGTTGGCGCAATAATCGTAGCGGCATATTCTTATATGGCACTTGTTCCGATCATTCAGCCTGCAGTCATTAAGATTTGCACAACTAAAAACGAACGTCTTATTAAAATGCCTTACAGACCTAAATCTGTAACCAAAGCAACAAAGATCCTTTTCCCCATTATAATCACAATGGTCGCAGGTATCTTTGCTCCGAAATCAGTGGCACTTGTTGGTTTCCTTATGTTTGGTAACCTTATAAGAGAATGTGGGGTTCTTGACAGACTTTCCGAATCTGCACAGCATGAACTTGCAAATCTCATTACAATTCTCCTTGGTCTTACGGTTTCCACAAAGATGCATTGGGAATCATTCCTCAACTGGCAAACCATCATGATCATGCTTCTCGGTCTTGTTGCATTTATTTTCGATACAGCAGGCGGCGTACTTTTTGCAAAATTACTCAATCTTTTCCTCAAAGAAAAGATCAATCCTATGGTTGGTGCTGCCGGTATTTCAGCATTCCCCATGTCTTCAAGAGTTGTTCATAAAATGGGACTTGAAGAAGATCCGCAGAACTTCCTTCTCATGCATGCAGCAGCTGCAAATGTATCCGGTCAGATCGCATCGGTTATTGCAGGCGGTCTTATCTTAACACTTGTACAAATCGGATAAGGAGACAGAATTATGTTTAATTTTAAAGCATTAGTTGATTCACTTCCCATTATGGGACTTGGAATGCTCGGCATATTTATCGTAATTGGATTAATAATGGCTATAATCTGGATCCTCGGTAAAGTATTTTCCGAGAAGAAAGATAACGAGTAATTTCAAAATACAGTATAAAACAATATCCCCTCGGACAGACTATAATCAAAGCTAATTGATAAAAATTTGTTCGAGGGGAAAAGTTATTTGAGTTATATATATGCAATTATTGCAGGCGCAATAATGAGTCTGCAGGGAGTAATAAACACACGTTTAGGTGATAAAATAGGAGTATTGGAAACCAACGCTTTCGTGCAGGGAACTGCATTTGTTTTATCATTAGCGGTTGCTTGTATCTTCGGTAAAGGTGATTTCACTTCGCTGTTTAAAACAGATTGGTATTATTTAACAGGTGGAGTTTTAGGTGTAGTCATAACAATAACGGTAATGCTTGCAATGAGTAATTCCTCCCCTGCTATTGCAGTTTCGGTTATACTTGTTTCTCAATTACTTGTTGCAGCCGGAATAGATTATTTCGGTATAATCGGAACAGAAAAAGTACCCTTTGGAGCAAATAAATTTATTGGATTAATAATAATGATAGTCGGAATAATAGTTTTTAAATTTAAGTGAGGTAGGTAACAGTAATGGACATGAAAGAAACTCGTATAGGCGGAGAGCAGATATATGACGGTATTATCGTTCATTTATATAAGGACGATGTCACTCTTCCCAACGGAAAAACTGCTGTAAGAGAGGTTATACGTCACCAGGGTGCTGTCTGCGTTGTAGCCATCGATAATGAAGAAAATATCTATCTGGTCAAACAATTCCGCTACCCGTTTAATGATATTATAACTGAGATCCCTGCAGGGAAGCTCGATGCGGGTGAAACACCTTTAGAAGGTGCGGCGAGAGAATTAAGAGAAGAAACAGGGATAGTTGCAAACAATTATTTATATCTCGGAGAACTCTATACATCCCCTGCTTTTCTGGACGAAGTTATACATATGTATCTTGCAACAGATCTTACCTTTGTAGAACAAGACCCCGACGAAGATGAATTCGTCGAGGTCGAAAAGATAAAATTAAATGATTTTGTTAAAGAAATAATGAATGGTAAGATTCCCGACAGCAAAACTCAAACTGCTGTTCTCAAAGCATATTTATCACTTCAAAGTAACAGCTGAAACAAAGCGAAAAGATTTGTTCGGACGTTCCTCAAAAGTTAAAACGTATTGAGAAGGACGAATTTTATTATTATCCTTCTTATCCTCAACATAAACAGTAAAATTACCTTCATCAAAACTTCCTGCTCTTATCACAGAGCCGGAAGTTTCTTTATGTTTAACACTCCAAGGATTAACATAAAAACACTCTGTATTATGATCATAAAAAGAAACGTATTCTGCAATAAAGTTTGTTTCTCCGAAAAAAAGTTTTATTTGTTCCTCAATCAACGATTTCGGAAAAGCAAAATTATCTGAAAAGGAAGAAATATTTTTAAATTCCTCGGTTTCAAAAATACGCTCCAATGCAAAATTTGCGAGTTTTTCAGAAGAAAGATTGTCTGTAGAGTCAAAATCAAAATCAATTAAACTGCCGTAATTTTCATACAACCAAGTACCTTTGACTATCTCAGACGATGATGTATTCGGAAAACTCTCAGGGAAAGACGGGACAATATCAGCGACAAAAACATTGATTGGTGAGGCAGTATGCATATTATAATGTCTGCTCTTTATATAGTAAGATCCATCGGATTTAGGTTCAAAAATAACTACTTCTTTAGCAATAAGCTGTATAAAATTTGATGGGTGAAAAAGTGCCGTTTCGAGTCTTATACAGCCGTTTTCAAGCTCTAAAACATCTAATACCTGTTTATTGTATGAGACACGCGAAACGTCTGATATTTTATATAGATAAACATCCAACGGTGCATAATACGCTTCGCTTGTTATAAAATCAAATGAATCATTCTTAAAAAATAAGGATGCCTGTTCATGAACATAATCAACAGGAATACCGAAATAAGAATATGAATCAATCGTTTCATCAATAATTATTTCAATACCTTCATGCATAAGTAAAAACATATTAAGAAGAGATGAAACAGATAAATCATCGTACGAACAAATGGTACCGCTGTAGTTATCGATCAGAACACCATAATGTTCAGAAAGAAGACTTCCCTTTAACTTTAAATCTTTTTCCTTTATCTTTTGAGGTATGGTTGTTGAAAGATCCAATATGTAAATTTCATCTTCCGAAATATCAGAAAAGTCATAATCTAATAATGATACACTTTGATTATTTCTTACTCTTGAATATAAATTAAAGTTTTTATCTTCTTTTCTTTCAAAAACAAAGATTTCAGAATAAATAGATTTAGAAAGGGAACGTTCGGCATAACTGACTGATATTTCAGTTTTTGTTACATCTTTTAGTTTTGAAGAACTTAGTATCGGAGTAAGCAAACGTGATTCATTGTTCGGAAAAGGTATTGAATATCTATCTGTTTTAGAAGAATATTGCATGACAGATGAGCTATCAATATCTTCACCAAATAATTCAAACGACAAACGAGACATCGATTCCGACGAAACAGTCAAAAAAGAGTATTTTTCAGTTAATAAACTGTTATACTTCCTGAGAAGATGATAGCTGATTATATAAAATTTTTCCTGTGAATTGAAATTTTCTTCTTTGTTGATCGATATTGAAGCATAGTCCGATTCATAACAGTATAAAGGATAAATTAAATTTTCATAATACCATTCCCCTATTTTAGAAATATCATCGGAAGAATATGGGATGCTGTCAAGACTAAGAGAATCAGGTAAAATGTTCACAGCAAAATGATATAAAGTATTATTAATTTTTTTGTTAACGGAACTAAGCTCATCTTGAAGATCGTAACGTTCTTTTTCGGACAGCCCGGTGTCTTTTAAACGAAGTTCAATATCGTTTTTCTCAATATAATATTGGTCAATCAATAATTCGGGTTCAGAGCAAGAAAAACATAAGAACAATAAAAGAAAAGGAATAAAGAAAAAATATTTTTTCATAAAACATAAAAAAGAGCGCACGACATTTTTGTAGGTCACAAAATGCCGCACGCTCTAAAAATTATTTATTTTTCAGATTACAAGAAGATTTTTATTCGTATTTAACAGAGTGGCCGGTCTTTGCAGATTCAAATATCTTTTCAAGAACACCGAGAACACGTCTTACCTGATGCGGTTTAACGATAAGCTCTTCTTTGCCCTGAATAGCGGCATCTACATTTTTATAGAAATCGCCCCAGCCGCCTTCCCATCCGGGGAGAGGCATCTGTTCGAGGGTTTCGGGAGGTTGAGGTGCAAATGTTCTGGTCGGACCAGCAGGAGTGTTGACAATAACAGGAGGAATAAGTTCAGCAAGTTTAGAAACCTTGGTGATACCACCTGTCTTACCGTCAAAATTATCTATCTGAAGAGTACCTGCATTACCTGCCATATACCAACGAGGTGTGGGCTTGAGGAGGAATGTACCGATTTCGATCATTACCTGAACACCGGAATCAAACTTAAGCTGAGCCATGAAATAGTCATCAATAAGAAGATTCTTAACGCTGTGAAGGTCTGCGCTGATATCGGTAATTTTACCGGGAACCATATTGCAGATCTGGTCGATAAAGTGAACGCCCCAGTCGTAAACCATGCCGCCGCCGCATTCGGGGAGAGCACGCCAGCCATGCATTATACCACCGGTACCATGGAGTCTGGACTGAATAGTAAATACATCACCGAGAACTCCGCTTTCAAATACTTTTTTAGCTACAAGATAGTCTGCATCCCAACGTCTGTTCTGATGTACTGTAAAAATTTTATTGTTCTTTTCTGCAGCAGCGATCATTTCATCAAGATCTGCAACAGTAAGAGTAACAGGTTTTTCACATACAACGTTTTTGCCTGCATTAAGAGCAGCAATTGTAAGCTCTTTATGAACCTGGTTAGGAGTTGCTACAAGACAAAGATTAATATCTTCGTTTGCAAGAAGTTCATCAAGAGTATCAAAGCCTATCATACCCTGCTCTCTTGCTTCAGCAACTTTAGCAGGATCAATATCATATACACCGATAACATCACAATCAGGAATTGATTTGACGCTATCCTTATGCCAATGAGCCATACCGCCGTAACCGATAATACCAAGTTTAATTGCCATTTAAAGCACCTTCTTCTATAAAGAATTTTTAAGTTTTTTTATTAAATCAAAGCCTGTTTCATTCGGCTGTTGATACATTTAAGTTTTGAACAGCATATGAACGTTTTGCTTTTACATAGTCGATATATTCTTCAAAAGAAATACTTTTTTCATAGATATATTGAGCATGACTCATGGAAAGAATACCGTCGGCAACACCGACATCTCCAACATATCTATAGCAAAACGGATCAAATTCATAACCGGTTATATCTTTTTTACCTTCAGGGTATCGAAGAATAAAACCATATTTATATATATTTTCGGAAATAAATTTGTATAGATCTGAATTGATCATTTCATCCTTTGTCATCGATGAAGTTTCTGCAATACAAACGGTATAACCTGTTTCAAACTCACTGTATCCCGGTTTTGCAACAGTTAAACCTACTCTTGATTCGGCTTCTTCTGCTGTATATCCGGCATTTATCTCGCTTTGAAACATCTGATTATACAGAGCTTCTTGATCAGCATAAGTTTTATAACCTGAAATAACTTTACAGGTATAGCCCGCTTGTCTTGCAGCATCGATAAATTCCTGAATTTTTATTGCCGTAACAGCTTCAAGTTTAACAGCAGGATTTGATTCTGTATCCATAAGAGAAGTTTGATTAAAATCTTCCGGAATAGGATTAGACTTATTGACAAGAAGCATATAATTCGAAGAGAGAATCTTATCGTATGTTTCGATCTCTTTCTTTAAAGCCTGTATCTTTGCTTCAATTTCCGGATCAACAACCGGATCTTTATTTTCAATCGTCGGATCATTATTCGGAAGTTCATCAACTATATCCGGACCTGTAAAAACAAACATTGAAGCAAAGAAATAAACAGAAAGAACAAAAGCTATGCAAACAACTGAAATCAAACCAATTGTCATCGAATCACTATAGCCTTTTCCGTTCAATTAATTTCACCTCAATATTTGAAAATTTAATATGTTCTATATGAAAACATATTAACACAATAGATTCGTTTTGTCAATCCCAAAACGGTATTTTCACAATTTTGTCAAATTCTACTTCTTTTTAATATAATTAAACCGCATCACTGCGTGTAAATTGAGACTGATAAAGCTTCCAATAATGACCTTTTTTCTCAAGCAAAGTTTTATGATCACCGTTTTCAACAATACGTCCGCCATCAATTACAAGAATATCATCAGCATCTCTTATTGTAGAAAGACGATGTGCAATAATAAAGCTTGTTTTTCCCTTCATAAGTCTTATCATCGCTTTTTGTATATTCATTTCAGTTCTTGTATCAATAGAAGAAGTTGCTTCATCGAGAATCAATATTTTCGGATCGGCAAGAACCGCACGAGCAATGGAAAGCAGCTGACGTTGTCCCTGAGAAAGATTGGAGCCTTGCTCTGAAAGTTGAGTATCATATCCATCGGGCAATCTTCGGATAAAGCTATCTGCATTTGCCATTTTGGCAGCCTCATATATCTCTTCATCCGTTGCATCAAGTCTTCCGAAGCGAATATTGTCTTTTATCGTTCCGGTAAAAAGAACTGTGTCCTGTAAAACAATACCAATACAGCTTCTGAGTCCTTTTTTCGGAAGTTCCATTATATTTTCGCCGTCGAGAAGTATTTCGCCGTCATTTATATCATAGAAACGAGTTATAAGATTAACAACGGTCGTTTTACCTGCACCTGTAGGACCTACCAATGCAATTTTTTGTCCAGCTTTAACATCGATCGAAAAATCTTTAAGGACAAGTTTATCTGCATTATATCCGAAATTTACATTTTTGAATACAACATCGCCCTTAACATTTTCTGATTCAAAAGGCTTATTTGAATAGTCATCTGTTTCAGGAATTTGATCCATTACATCAAACACACGTTCCGCACTCGAAAGAGCTGACTGAATCGTACTGTACTGATTTGCTATTTCGTTTATGGGACGAGTAAACTGTTTTGAATACTGAACAAACGCCTGAATGACACCAATTGAGATCATACCTTTGCTTGCAAGAATACCGCCGGAAATAGCAACGAGAACAAAACCGATATTACCGATAACATTCATAACGGGACCTATAGTACCGCCGTATATTTGTGCTTTTATACTGTACTTACGAAGATCTTTGTTTATCTCATCGAATTCGTCAACAACAATATTGGTGCGTGAAAAAGCTTCTACGGTCTTTTGACCTGTAATCATTTCTTCTATATGTCCGTTTAATTTACCGAGCGCTTCCTGCTGTTTTTTAAAGAGAACACGGCTCTTCTTTATTATAGATCTTGATACAAAAAGAACAAGAGGAATTACAAGAAGTGCAACTACAGTCATTATGGGGCTATAATAAAGCATCATTACCAAAGCACCGGTAACTGTAATAATACTTGATATGATCGAAGTAACGGTTTGAGAAAGAGCGTTTGAGACGTTATCAATATCGTTGGTCAGTCGGCTCATAAGTTCGCCGTGAGTATTCGTATCGAAGTACTTTACAGGAAGTTTAGACATTTTCGAAAACATATCACTGCGAAGAATACGAACTGTTTTTTGCGAAAGGCCTGCGCCTATCCAGCTTTGTAAAAAGTTAAAAACGACACCTATCATATAAACGCATCCCATACCTACAAGTGAAGAGATAAGTGCATCAAAATTAACTTCAGGGTTATCTGCTGTTATAGCTATGCTGTCAATGGCTTCTTTTTGAAAAACAGGGCCGGCAAGCATTGTTATAGCACTTAAAACAACAAGAACAATAAGAGCTAAAAGCATATATTTGCTTGCACCGAGATATTTCACGAGTCGAACAAGTGTTTTTTTACTGTCTTTTGGCTTTTCAACATGCATAGGTCCTCTTGGACCGCCGCCCGGACCTCTCATGCCGGGTCCACCCTGAGGAGCATTCATTTTCTTATTTTCCGACATTTTCAACACCTCCCTGACCTACCTGAGAATCGTAGATATCTTTATAAATATCGCTTGTTTTAAGAAGCTCGTCATGTGTTCCGACGGCAACTATTTCACCTTTATCCAGAACAACGATTCTGTCTGCATACATTACGGAAGATATTCTCTGTGCAATAATAAGAGAAGTCATTCCTTTCATTTTTGTTTTTAATGCATTTTGAAGACGTGCTTCCGTTCCCATATCGAGCGCAGAAGTTGAGTCATCAAGAATAAGAATCTTTGGCTTTTTCAAAACAGCTCTTGAAATTGAAAGACGTTGTTTCTGTCCGCCTGAAAGAGTAAGTCCTCTTTGTCCGAGCATCGTATTATAACCTTCGGTAAACGATGAGATGTACTCATCTGCCTGTGCAGTTTTTGCCGCATCTATAGCATCTTCATCAGTAGCATCAGGATCGCCCCATTTTATATTTTCCATAATGGTTCCGCTAAAAAGGACTGCTTCCTGAAGTACCATACCTATATGATCACGAAGTTTTTCCTTGTTATATTCTTTAACATTAACACCGTCAACAAGAACTTCGCCCTCTGTTACATCATAAAAACGAGGGATAAGGTTTACAAGAGAGCTCTTACCTGAACCTGTTGAGCCGAGAAAAGCAATCGTTTCCCCCGAATTGATCTTCAAATTAACGTTCTTGATAACAGGTTCGCCCACGGCAAAAGGATATTTGAATGTAACATTTCTGAATTCAATATCACCGCTTTTGACTTCTGCATCACTGTCACCGGAAACAACAGAAGCATTAGTTGTCATAACGGCTTTAATTCTTTCATAAGAAGCTTTGCCTCGAGATATTGACATAAACATCATAGACATCATCATCATGCTCATGAGAATCTGGCTCATATATGTTACAACAGCCATAACTGCACCAACATCCATGATTTTAGCATCGACCTGAAGAGCACCGACAAAAATAACTGCGATCGTAGTACCGTTCATAATAAGCATCATTATAGGAGATATAACGGACATCAATCTGGAAACAGTCAATGTTGTTTTTGAAAGATCATAGTTTGCAGCTTCAAATTTTTCAGTTTCATAATCTTCTCTCACATAAGCCTTAACGACACGAACACCCGAAAGGTTTTCCTGCATGATACCGTTGAGTTTATCGATTTTCTCCTGAACTTTGGAAAAGAACGGATTTGCATTCTTTATGATAAGGAGAACGAGGAGGATCATTATCGGAAGAGTTACAAGCAAAATCAAACCGAATCTCAAATTAATCGAAAGCGCCATAACGATACCGCCAAAGCAGAGCATCGGTGTACGTACAAACATACGAAGAGCCATCATAACAAGATTCTGAAGTTGAGTAACATCGTTTGTGGTTCTTGTTACAAGCGAACCTGTTGTAAATTTATCTGTTTCTGCAAAAGAAAAACTGCTTATTTTTCTGAAAACATCAGCACGAAGGTCTGCGCCGAAGTTCTGAGATGCTTTAGACGAGAAATATGTACAGCCAATACCGCCGACCATACCAACGAGTGCGCATATGAGCATTTTTATACTTGTTTTAATGATCAGCCCCATATCTGAAGCGATCTCCCCTGCTTCGTTAACAGCAAGAATACCGTCGTCAACGATTACAGACATAAGCGTAGGCTGTTGCAAGTCCATAAATACCTCTAAAAGCATCAAGAGCGGTGAAAGTATTACGAACCAAAGATACGGTTTAATATACTTAAACAGATTCATATATCAGTTTTTTCCTCCGTCATATTTTTATACATTTTTTTCAAAAGAGAACGTATCGTCTCTATTTCATCCTGTGAAAAATTCTTTGCAAGAGTAGCTTCACAAATACAGAAAGTATTATGAATACGTGATGTCATCTCTCGTCCGCTTTCTGTTAAGTAAACTCGAAATTGACGTTGATCGTTCTCATCGGGACGTCTCTCTATATAGCCACTTTCCTCAAGTTTTTGGACAGTAACGCTTATCGTCGGAGCACTGAAATTCATATGTTTGGCAAGATCCGATTGTTTTGCTCCTTCATGATGACTTATCTGCATCAGAATTGCGCCAAAAGCTTTCGGAGCGCCAAGTTCATCCAAACGCTCACGAATCATATTATCATGACAATGCCCTACCATATTGATCATCATTCCGAGAGGCATATCGTCACGAAACTCATGTCTGTGATGCTTCTTTTCAAATTCATCCAAGATAAAAATTCTCCTTTCGTTAAAATAGTTAGTTAACTAACTAACAGTTTATACTATAATCCTTATTTTGTCAAGACCATATCCATGCTGACACAAACAATTCAAAAAAATAGGTATACACAAATACACCCCAAAAGCATATAACTTCTGGGGTGCAATTTATTGAAAGTTTAATTCAAATACTATTCTGATCAGTTGGTATAGTTATCGAAGTAACCCTGAATAAATACAATGGGAGTTCCCTTATCACCGCTACCGGAAGTAAGGTCACAAAGAGAACCAATAAGGTCGGTAAGACGTCTGGGGGTTGTACCCTGAGATTCCATAGAACCTACAAGGTTATCGTTTTTATTCTTGATATATTCGCTGATCGCATTTTTAAGAGCCTCGCCCTTAAGATCTGCAAAATTATTATCTGCGAGATATTTGAGTTTGATCTCGTTGGGAGTACCGTTAAGACCTGCGGTATAAGCGGGAGAAACAACGGGGTCTGCGAGTTCCCAGATCTTTCCTACGGGATCTTTGAAAGCACCGTCGCCATATACCATAACTTCAACGCATTTTCCTGTTGCT
>SVMP01000049.1 GCA_015067385.1 Oscillospiraceae bacterium
TTACAGAGCAGGCGCAAAACTTCTTTACGCTGAAACTCTTCAGTATCACCCCACCGGTGCGGCATTCCCCGAACAGATCTTCGGTGCTCTCGTTACCGAAAAAGTACGTTCTCTCGGTGCTAAACTTGTTAACAAAAACGGTGAAGTTTTCATGCATCCGCTTGAAACACGTGACGTTACAGCAGCATCCGTAATCAGAGAATGTTCCGACAGAGGAAACGGCATCGATACAGGCAACGGATTCGGCGTATGGCTCGACACTCCGATGATCGAAAAGATCGGCGGCGAAGGCACTATCATGAAGAGAATCCCTGCAATGTGGAGAATGTTTGATAAGTACGGTATCGATATCAGAAAAGAACCTATCCTTATCTACCCCACCCTTCACTATCAGAACGGCGGTCTTGACATCACTCCCGACTGCATGACTACCAACATCAAGAATCTCTTTGTTGCAGGCGAAGCTGTCGGCGGTATTCACGGTAAGAACCGTCTTATGGGTAACTCCCTTCTCGACATCATCGTATTCGGTAGAAGCGCAGGCAAGAGCGCTGCTAAAGCTGCTAAAGATACAACCGTCGGTGAACTTACCCTCAAACATATCGAAAAATTCGAAAACGAAATCAAAGAAGCAGGCATCGAAACCTCTGCTGTTTCTCCGAAGCTCCTTCCTAACTACACAAAACAGGCAAACATATAAGGAGAAAACAGTAAATGAGTTTATTTAACGGAGTTATTTCGATCAGCAATATTTCAACTTTGCTTTTCGTTGTATTCGCAGTTCTTTGCGTTGGTTATGCGCTCGGCAGAATTACCGTAAAAGGTGTTTCTCTCGGCGATGCAGGCGTATTTATTATAGCACTCCTTTTCGGTGCGTTATTCTTCAGTGTAAACGATGCCGGCGAGCTTCTGTTCAGCGCATCATCGAAGCCGTATGACTTCAACAGCGGCTTAAGCCTCATTGAAAGCCTCGGTCTTGTACTTTTCGTAACATCCGTAGGCTTCATCGCAGGACCTAAATTCTTCGGCAACTTCAAAAGAAACTTCAAATCTTACGTTCTTCTCGGTATTATAATTATTCTTGCTGGCGGTCTTTCCGCAGCAGCTTGTATAGGTCTCGGCGAAGTTGTAGGCTACGGCGCTTCTATTACAGAGCAGGATGGCTTTGTTGCAATGATCGTCGGTCTTCTTTCCGGCTCTCTTACATCTACCCCTGCATTCTCTGCCGCAAAATCAACTGTTGCACCCGAATATACAAGTCTTGTTTCAGTAGGTCACGGTATTGCTTACATCTTCGGCGTTATCGGTGTTGTTCTTTTCGTTCAGATCATTCCCAAGCTTATGAAAGCTAACATGGATGAAGAAAGAGCAAAACTCGTTATCAAAGAAGAAGAAACAAAGAAAAAATATACAGGCAAACTCTTTGAGATCGACCATATGGGTATTGCGGCGTTCTCCCTTGCAGCTATCCTCGGTACATTCCTCGGTCAGATCAAGATTCCCCTCTCCTCTGCAGGTCTCAGCGGAACTTGCTTCTCTCTCACGACTACCGGTGGTTGTCTGCTTGTAAGCCTTATCCTCGGTCACTTCAGCCGTATCGGTAAGATCAACATCATGCCTACATCCTCCACTCTCAAACTTTTCAGAGAGCTCGGTCTTGTACTTTTCCTTGTAGGTGCGGGTATCCCCGGCGGCGCAGAATTCGTTGTAAACTTTGACCCGATGTACTTTGTATACGGTATCATTATGACGATCTGTCCGTTGATAATCGGCTTCCTCTTTGCGAAATACGTTCTCAAGCTCAGCCTTCTCAATAACCTCGGTTCTATTACCGGCGGTATGACAAGTACCCCCGCACTCGGTACCCTTATCGGAACAGCGGGAACAGAAGATGTTGCAGCAGCGTATGCATCTACTTATCCGGTCGCACTCATAGCAGTCGTCCTTGTTTCACAGTTCCTTATTATTTTGTTTTAACTAAATAATAAATATGACCCACGATTGAATCTGTTTTAATCGTGGGTCTTTTTTTTATTTATCTTCGTTTAACATTCTTTCCAGTTCCCTTGCAGGCAAAGAAAGGGTCCTTCCCCGTTTCTTAACAAGACAAACAGAACGTTCCGGGATATCTTCGTTTAAAGCGATACGAAATACTTTTTCTTTTGAATGTTCAACTAAAAAACTTTCAGGCACAAAACTGATACCAAGGTTATGTTCAACAAGAGGCAATATCTGGTCTGCGGTCGCCGCCTCTATATCGGGAGAAAATGACAAACCGTTTTTGAGGAAAAAGTCGGTGTAAAATTCAAATGTAGAGGTTCTTGTGCCCATAGAGATAATGGGATATTCAGCTATACGGCTGAGAGAGACAGTTTCGATCTCAGACAGTTCACGGTAAGCATCACCCGAAACAGCGATCTCCTTAAATGAATAGAGATCGTTCGCCATAAGTTCCGGATCCGAATCAAACGGAGTAGTCACAACCGAAAGATCAAGAAGCCCGTCTTTCAACATGGATAAAGCCTGCGGCGTAGACACATTTGAAATCTTGATTCGAATTTTAGGATATTTTTTTCTGAACTGATTCAGAATCGGAAGCAAAACAAGCCTCAAAGCGATCTCGGTCGTTCCGATACTGACAAGTCCCCTCTCAAGACTTTTATTTATCGAGATCTCCTCTTCACCTGCCTGAATATGTTCTATCGCGGCAGATATATGTTCAAATAAACGTTCGCCTTCTTCCGTCAGTTTAACTCCTTTGTTTGTACGAACAAATAACGTACATCCAAGCTCGCTTTCCAGTAGTTTGACGGTTCTTGTAAGATTCGGTTGATTTAAAAACAACACTTCTGCCGCTTGCGTAAAACTCCCGTATTTTGCAACATAGTAAAAAACTTTATAATGATCATAACTTATATTCATACGCAACACCTATATCATAATTATATATTTATTATAATAACTATATATTTTACATATACTCATAAATGTATTATAATATATATAGAAAGAAAAGTCAATATATGAAACGGAGAAAAAAATGAAAATGACATTGATCACAGAACTTTTTGAAGCGCTAACAATATTTTGTTTCGGTCTTTCATGGCCAATTTCAATAAGGAAATCGCTTATATCAAAAACAGCAAAAGGAAAAAGCCTGTTTTTTGAAGTATTCCTGCTTGTGGGTTATGCGTTGGGAATATTAAGAAAATTTATTCAAGTAACATTGCTTGACTGCGATGGATTTATTTTCTACCTCGGCTTCTTTTTCTATATCCTTAACTTTATTGAAATTGCGATCGATATAGCTCTTTATTTCAGAAATACACGCCTTGATAGAGCAACTCAATTATTATCCGAATAAAAACATTGTGTTTACAAAATAATTGCGACGGCTTTTTACCGTCGCAACTTTTTTTTATTATCCTCTCAAAACCTCGCTGGTGTCGCGGTTATAGGTGCGGTTAATGGCGATCGCGGCGAAGATGAGGGCGAGGAAAGCGGTGGCGAGGAAGGAGATAAAGATCGTCGGGAGATTGAGCGAAAGGGTTTCGAACATTATAAAGTCTTTGAGTGGGGTTACAAGTATCGTTATGATTATCGCAACGCCTATTCCGTAACCTACGGCTGCCCAGCGTAAAAAGCCTGCGAATATATCTCCGAATACCATTCCTTTTGAATAGCCAATGAATTTTTTAACAGCTACTGTATAATGTTTTTTATCTGTATAATAAATGCAAACTATGATAATATTGATCGCTATCATTATCGCAAGCGAAACGAGCGCATCGGTGGGGCCTATAACAACTTCCGTAAGCGTTTGGTCTACTGATTCCGTTAAAGCTTCGTTTTCAAGACTTGCAAGGAAGACTTCGTTTACTTCTGCGATGTTTTTCTTTGTTGTACCGTCGATAAAATAAGTGCCTGTTTTACCGTATTTATCGAGAACGGTATCGAGCGGCATGAAGACCCATTCGTCGAGACGTGTTTCCGTGCCGTCGGGCTTGCCTGCGATGCCGATGACTTCATAATCCGTGTTTAGATAAGTGAAATATGCCGTTCCGTCTTCTCTTACGGTTGCAAAGTCTTCGTACGCTTTTTTACCCATTACAACGACTTTCTTTTTCTTTTCGCCGTACATCTCTTCTTCGTTGAAATACCGTCCGCTGATGATGTCGGGAGTTGAAACATTACCTTCGTAATATGTACCTCTGATATACGGTGCGGATTCTGTGTAGTTTATGGTAACGAATTTATCGAGAACGTAGTCTGTGCCTAATTCTTTATATTGCGGTGTTATCTGAACATTTGCATCGAGAGATGGATCATTGAAGACCGTTACTTTCTTTGTGTTTTCAGTGTAGAAATGTCTGTAATACATATCCACGCTGTTTATATGAACAAAGTAGCTTACCGCAAAGATTATGCAGACACTGATAACTGCAAATGCGGAGACTGTTACGAACTTATAGACCGTTCCTCTTCCGCCGTCGGCATAAACTTTATCTCGAAGAACAGAACTGAGATCGATTTTTCTCATGCGACCGACAACGATAATAAAGCAGATCAATGTGAACAAAACGAGCATTGCAAGACAGATAATCCAGCCGTATTTGAAACCGAACTGAGCTTCTATTGGGAAGTTATTTACGTAATTGGTTATAATGTTTCTTATACCGTAAGCATTTGAACCGATAATGAAGCCAATGAGAGAATAAAGGGCTATTTCGCCGATTATATAAAAGTGAATGTTGCCGTAAGTTGCGCCGCTGATAAGGTGAATGGCATAATTTCTGATGTTTGAAGAAATACGGTTGACGGTAATGAGGACTATCGAGACAAATGAGAAGAGAACAGTTATGTATGTCAACGCCATTCGGATATTCATATTATCTTTGTAATTATTGGCAACGGTAACTGTTGAACCGAGGAACTTCCCGAAAACCACTTTATCTGCAATATCGTTATCTATAAGAATCTGGTTCAACTGTTCCATTATTGCAGTTTCATTTTCTTTTTCAACAAGAATATACATGCCTATATAACCGTATGAAAACATACAATTATAAGTAACCCCATAACTTGTTACAGGCGGATTTACGTATTCCTCATAGCGAAGCGTATTATATGGAGTTACTATTCTGTCATTAAAAGATAAGAGTGTATCTCCCGTATTACTTAAGAATGTCTGATTTTCTTCAATAAATCCAATAATCTGTACTTTTAAGTATTCATTTAAATTGTGATTAACCTCTGCTTCTAAAATATCTCCGACATTATAATATTTTTTAAAGTCATAACCAAGTAACACGGGAATGGTAGAACCGGATTCATATGTAAGTTCAAACTCTTCATCTGTAAAAAATCGACCGGAATCCATTCGTATAGGGAACATATCAAAAAAAGATTTATCCATCATACAAGATTGCCATGTGGAATCTTGATCCCTTGCGGAAGAAATAATAGCCAAAGGTCCGTTTCTATCTTTTTCATCAAAATGTAAACAAGGATCATGTACATGATAGCCTATATGATAATTATTTATCGCAAGATATACACCATCGATAGCACTCATTTGTTCTATAAAGTTATCCATATTAATTGGAAACCCTGAAACATCAAAAGCTTCATACCATTCTCCTGGATTATCAAAAGCAGACATATTTGCATGATTCAAAAAATAATAAGAATAATCACTGTATGCAGTATTTACCATATCCAGTTGATTGGTTGAATACTTATACTCAAAAGAGGTTGAAAAGATGATAAATGCAGTAACTGCTATTTGAAAAACAAAAAGAAGAGTTACAAATGGTTCTTTTTTGAGATTGGACCAGATGTTTTGAATAAATGTTAACATAATTAAACCTCCTGCTTGTTAAATAAAAAACGCATAAAGTCCCTATAAAAGAAATTATCTTTTTCGGAAACTCTATGCGATCACGCCCTTTTCTTTTATTTTAACACATATTCCAACAGTTGTCAATAGAGTAAACAAAGACCTGCGAAAAATCGCAGGTCTTAATATATTTCAGATCATTTTATATCGTTGTTATCGAACGGGTCGCCGCATTCGGGGCAGAATTTCGGAGGTTCTGCGCCTTTTTCGGGCTCCCAGCCGCATTTATCGCATCTGTACTGAACAGCGTCTGCGGGTTTTTTAGCGCCGCATTCGGAACAGAACTTACCTTTGTTAACGGTACCGCAGGCACATGTCCAACCTTCAGTATCCGCAGGTTTTTTTGCACCGCATTCGGGACAGAACTTACCGGTTGCAGTCGTTCCGCAAGAACATCTCCATGCACCTTTATTTTCGGGTTCGGGTTTTTTAGATCCGCATTCGGGACAGAAGTTACCCACAACCGTTTTACCGCATGAACAAGCCCAACCGTTTTCCTGCTGCTTAACCTGTTGTTGCTGAACGCCCAAATTATAGAACTGTTGAGCCGCATTGTTGCCGCCTTGATTCATAGCCATACCCATGCCCATGAAACCGGTCATAGCGCCTGCTTTATTTGAAGCAGCAGCCTCCATAGCATTAGCGGTAGATTCAGCCATACGTCCTGCCATCATGAAAGCATTTGAACCGTATGTTGCGGCATCTTCCATCTGATTGATCTTTTTCATATCCTCTTCTGTAAGAGTTATGGGGTTAAGAGCAATTTTTTCAACTGTAATACCGCGGCTTTCAACCCATTCAAGCTTGAGAGCCTCGTTCATAGCCTCTTTAAGTTCATTTGCCTTTGCGGGAAGCTGAGCAGGACGGAGACCGAGTTCGGAAAGAGCACCGAGAGCAGGTTGAAGAGCGGAGATAAACTCTGTTTTAAGCTGATCATCGATTCTGCTTCTCTTATAATCGTATTCAACGTTACCGCAAACCTTTGTATAGAAAAGAAGCGGATTAGTTATAGAGTAAGAGTAAATACCGTTGCATCTTACCTGAACCGTTCTTCTCATATTGATCTCTTTATTTACGACATCGAACATGATGGGGCTTGGTGTTCCGAATTTATTGCCAATGATCTCTTTGGTGTTAAAATAATAGACACGCTGATCCTTGCCTGTATCGCCGCCGTAAGTAAAACGCTTGCCGATAGTTTTGAAAGTGTTGATAATGCTCTCGCCGAGTTTACCTGCAAAGATCGAAGGCTCTGTTGAAGAATCATAAGTAAACTCACCGGGTTCAGCGCAAACCTCGACAACCTTACCTTGTTCAACTATGATCATACACTGTCCGTCTGCAACGGAAATACCTGAACCGTTTGAAATGATATTATCGTTTCCCTTTGTGTTGGAAGAACGACCGCTTATTTGTTTTTGACCTCTTCTTACAAGAACATCCTCGGGCAACGCATCGCAATAAAAAAATTCTTTCCATTGATCGGCAAGAACACCGCCGAGTGCTCCTATACCTGCTTTTATAAGTCCCATGATGTGACCCCTTTCAAGTTTTAAATTTATAAAATCAAGAATTTACAGTTTGTTATAACATATTATAACACAAAAAACAAAGATTTTCAATAGACTTAGAAAAAAAAGTAAAAACACAGAGTTTATTATTATAGAACAAATTTCAAAAAAAAGAACGCAAAATTCTCTGATTTTTTTTCAATCTCATGATATAATATCTCGAAAAATAAATAAAAGCAATCAACGACACATGTTGCGCCTTCGGCGCGTAAATCTGATTACGGTACGGATTTACAGAGGACATGTGTCTTTTTATTTGCAAAGGAGAATAATTATGCCGAGAAATCAATTTCAAAGAATGGTTTTTGCTTTTATAACAGTCGTAATAACCGTTCACGCTTATGTATTTTACAGTCTTTATGTCATTCACGGAAGTATGTTCATGTCTTTAACAGGACAGTCAAGCGTTCTTGCGGCTATCAATACAATAGGCGGAGTTCCCGTTTTCGGGACACCGATGCCGATTTGGGCTGTGGTCCTTATAGAATTCGTGCTTGCGTTTACGCTTGAAAATCTCATCGGTTCGCCGCTTTCATTCAAATTCGCATGCAAAAACTTCGATCCGAAATCGACACATCCCGTTCTTTTCGAGACTGCTATCATTTGTGCGACAGTGGGTATAATGTGCCCGATGATGAGCTTTATAGCCGCATTCCTCTACTACAACTATGCGGCAGGCTTTAATATCTGGACGTTACTTGCCGATTGGCTCAAGCTTGTTTGCTTCAACTTTCCGTTCGCATTCTTTACCCAACTTTTCTTCATCCAACCGTTTGTTCGTACCGTATTCAAAAAAATATTTGCAAAAGATATCAAAGCAAGAGAAGAAAAAAAGGAAAAAGAAACTATTACCGTATAGTAAAAAAAGACATAGTTCGATAGGGCTATGTCTTTCTTTTTTACAAAAAACTAAAATTCCGTCTCGTATCCGTCGTATGCTACCTCAACATTATATTTTTTCATATTTTCAGCGACCTCTTCGTGAGAAGAATGAAGAGTTCTCGCAAGATGGCTGATACAAAATCTTTCAATATAAGGTTCGAGAGTCTTTTTCATTTCAAGAACCATATTCAGGTTATTATGCTCGAAAATTCTGTAATCTCCGGGAACGTCACCTATCGTTGCATCAAAAACAGCATAATCAATGCCGTTATTTTTTATTGCTCTTACTTCATCGAAAAGCAGCCATGCACCGTCAAGGCCGTAAAAAAGATTTTTTTCGCCGTCCGAAATTATAAAGTGAACAGCTTCTTCGCAGGTTGAATGATTTGCACGAAGAGCCATAACAGTATAATCTCCTATCATTTTTGTTTCTCCGGGAGAAATAAAGAAAAATTCTGCATTTGTCAAACCTTTGATCGTTTCAACATTAAAATGATCTGAGTGTCTGTGAGTATTGATAATATATTTTATGGAAGAACTGTCTTTACCGAAAGTTTCCAAAGCATTAAAAACATCTGAATTGGGATCTATAAGCAAACAGTCATCAACAAGAGCAGACGAGTTTCTTCTGAAACCCTTAACATCTTTATGATCGTTGAAATTCCAATCAGCGGCACCGGTGCCGAGAAATGTTATTTTCATAATGATAACCTTTCATCCGTATATTTGTCAATTATATTTTTTTATAAAAACTACCGATGCGGGCGGAATAACCGAGAGAGATCCATTACCTTTTGAAATATTCATATTCTCACCGTTCGGAGTAAATATCTCATATTCGCCTTCAATGTCCGTAAGAAGTTTTTCATCGGTTGCAGATTTGTTAAGAACGGAGGTAAAAGTATATCCGTCATGAATGGTTTTAATATATGACGAATCTTCATCAAGTTCCAACTCACCGTCTACGTGTTCAACCATACGCTTGAAAATCTCTCCGTCGGGAGAAAGTATTACATGATCATGATAAACACGAACAATACCCTCGTTTACAAGCGCAAAATACGATGCTCCGTCCAAATTCAGTTTTTCAGCATTACGTATAAGCATTGTTATAACGCCGGCAACATAAAGACCGCTGAATGAGTCACCGAACATACCCCATCGAAGATTCCATTCGTCAAGAAGCATCTTTTTACCGTTAAATCGTTTACATGATGCTTCAAGCTTATTATAAAGCGCACCCTCTGCCGCTTGTAAAACCTGAGAAAGATCGTAATTGGGAATTTGTTCAACAATATAAGAATGTTGCGCACAGTAATCCACCATTTTTGCTGAAGCAAGAAATTTCTCATCCCAATCGGGGTTATTGCCTGTTGTAACTACGGTTTTTATCGTCGGATCGACCTTAAGCATTGCCTCAACAAATTTATCGTTGAGTTCTGCCGCTGCCTTATGGTCTGCTATGAAAGCAACCTCATTTCCGATATACCATGTTTTTATATTGTAAGGTTCCTTAAATCCTCTTGAAATACGAAGTGCGCCGTATTTTGTCGAAGCATCTCCGTTGCAGTATTCAACGAGATCCGCCGCATCCTGAGGGTCGTTTTTCGTTAATTTAACGGTATATTCGGGCTCAGCACCGACATAGCGGCAAATACCGATATAATCGTCTATGTTAAGCTCATATCCGTCATAATTATGATGACTGCAGAAAAGGTTGAATTTACCTTCATTAACCACGGGAGGTCTTTCTTCGATAGGCAAAAGGCCGTCTTTCCACCTATATTTTTCTGCAAAGCATCCACCCGGAAGGCGGATTGTCTGCGGTTTGATTTCTTTTATTTTATCAAGAACATCTTTTCTGCAATTATAAAGCGAATCTGCCGGTTTTAACGAGATATATTTTATTTCGCCGTCACTTACGACCTCTATTCTGCCGTAAGGACTGTTAAATTTACATTCAAATGTTCCCCTCGGTTCTTTTGAAGCATAAACGATTCTTCCGAATTCGGTAAGAAAACAAACGGAAACCTTACCTGTTGAAACGATGTTCCAGGTATATGATTTGCCTGTTTGATAATGAATTCTTGCAGAACCCTGACCGATTCCCTTCATGCCATCAAATTCAATAGGATAAAAGGTTTTTTCTTTTAAAAGGAGTCTGCAGTCATCTATCATTTCGGCATAAATGCCGTCATACCCGAATCTTCTGGTACATTCAAAATTATATCCGAAAAACTTTTTTGAACATATAGCCATAAAAACACCATCCTAATTTTTCTTTATTATATCACATAGATAATAAAAAGTAAAGTATTTTTCAAAAAAATACACTCCGGTCTTGACAAATCAAACATATTTTTATATAATAAAAGAAATCAGTATTTAATTTGGAGGAACAATATGTCTATTAAATATTTAGATGAATTTAAATCTTTTTATCTTTCAACGCCGAATACATCATATGTTTTTCATATTAATGACGGCGGCTTCCTTATTCACGATTATTACGGAAAGAAAATCGCGGAATGTGACATGAGATATTTCTCTGCGCGTCCCGGAAGATCATCTTTCTCTCCGAGGAGTGCCGATTTCACAACAACCCCCGACAGCGCACCGATGGAATATTCTGTTAACGGAACGGGTGACTACCGTGTTTCCGCATTACAGATAAGAGAGTTCAGAGGAAACGCATCTACAGACATACGTTTCGATTCATATAAAATATATTCAGGCAAACCTGCCCTTAAGGGTCAGCCTGCAACATACGGAACCGAAAAAGAAACAACAACTCTCGAGATTGTTGCAAAAGATGCTGTTACAAATGCGGAAGTAACTTTATATTATACAGTATTTGAAAACTACGATGCAATAGCACGTAGAGTCAAAGTTACAAACGCTTCCGAAAACGGTATGGATCTTGAAAGAGTTTATTCTTCCTGTACCGAACTTCCGAAGGGAAATTGGGATATTTGCCATCTCTACGGCATGTGGGGCAGAGAACGTAAATTTGAAAGAAACCATATTTCCCGCGGAATTACCGCTATTGAAAGTAAACGTGGCGCTTCGGGTCATCACCACAACCCGTTCATCGCAATTGTTGACGGAAGCACGACCGAAGATGTAGGTGATGCATACGGTTTCAGCTTTATTTACAGCGGTAACTTTTCTGCACAGACAGAAATTGACACCGACGGCGATGTCAGAGTAATAATGGGTATAAACCCCACTGATTTCGGCTGGCATCTTGATCCCGGCGAAAGTTTCGAAACTCCCGAAGCTGTTTCCGTATACTCTGCGGAAGGTCTCGGAGGCATGAGCCGTATATTCCATAAGCTTTACAGAAACAATCTCTGCAGAGATCCCTGGAAGAATGCAAAACGTCCCCTCCTCATCAATAACTGGGAAGGTACATATTTTAATTTCGACGAAGAAAAGATATTCAACATTGCGAAAGAAGCAGGAGAACTCGGTGTTGAAATGCTTGTTCTTGACGACGGTTGGTTCGGTTCTCGAAACGGAGACAATTCCGGTCTGGGTGACTGGTTTGTTAACGAAGAAAAGATCAAAGGCGGCATGAAGCTTCTTTCCGAAAGAATCCACGGTCTCGGCATGAAATTCGGTCTTTGGTTTGAACCTGAAATGATCAATCCGATCAGTAACCTTTACGAAGCTCATCCCGACTGGTGTCTTAGAGTTGAAGGACGTCCGATGTGCGTTGGCAGAAATCAGTATGTCCTCGACCTTTCGAGACAGGACGTTCAGGATTATTTGTTCAACTGCATGAACGATATTCTCAATGATGCGAAGATCGAATATATCAAATGGGACTTCAACAGAAACATTACCGAAGCCGCAAGTGCGCTTCTCACAGCAGACAAGCAAAAAGAAATATTCCACCGTTATGTTCTCGGTCTGTACGCTCTTTGCGATCGTCTGCTTGAAGCTCATCCCGATCTTCTCATGGAAGGCTGTTCGGGCGGCGGCGGACGTTTTGATCCTGCAATGCTTTACTATTTCCCGCAGTATTGGACGAGTGACGATACAGATGCGATCGAACGTCTCGATATCCAGTACGGTACCTCTATGGTATACCCCACGACCGCTATGTCTTCTCACGTTTCCGTATCTCCGAACCATCAGACATCAAGAATCTCGCCCATGCAGACCCGCGGCGACGTTGCTTTGGCAGGTACATTCGGCTACGAGCTTGACATAACGAAGATGTCCGCAGAAGATAAGGAAGCTGTTAAATCACAGATAGCGGAATATCATAAATATTATGATGTTATTCACTTCGGCGAACTTTACAGACTCATTCCCCCGAACGGCGAAGAATGTGCATGGTGCTATGTTTCCGAAGATAAGAGCGAGGCGCTGCTCACATTTGTTTGCATCAGATGTCATCCCCAGTTCCGCAGATGCGTTAAATTCCGCGGTCTTGACGAAAACAAACTCTACGCCGACGATGAAGGCAACGTACGTCCCGGCAGTGTTTGGATGAATGCAGGCATAAACAGAACAAACGGTATGCAGGATTATACAACATTCAAAGTTCACCTCACAGAAGTTAAATAACAATAATTAAACGACGAGAACCCATAAAAAGTTTTTCACAGATACAACTAAACGGGAATCTTGTTCAGAACATCGAACTGCCCGGAC
>SVMP01000050.1 GCA_015067385.1 Oscillospiraceae bacterium
GAAAAAATCGACAGAATGAAAAACGAAGAAAATACGATGGTCTACAGAATTGTAACGGTAGGCATAGGAAAAGGTATAATAAAGACACCTGAGAGCGTTGCAAAACGTCTTATTGAGATGAACGAAAATAATAAAGATGCTCAGGTCATTTTGCAGAACGCATCGGGAGAATTGATTTATTCTAAAATTACCGATTAACTTTTAAGGAGCTCTTTATGGGCTCCTTTTTCATTGTATTCAAAGTATGTATTAATAATTAGCTATTTTATAATTATACTTGACATTTTATTCAAAAAAAGATATAATAATACTATAAAATACTCTTTGGAGAGCCTTGAATGCATAACTCTATTTTTACATTAATTGAGATACTTGGCACAATATCTTTTTCAATTTCGGGCGTTATTACCGGTATGAAAAGGAATCTTGATATTTTCGGTACTGTTTTTTTAGGAATAATCACCGCCGTCGGAGGCGGAGTTATACGAGATATTATTCTAAATCAGGATATTCCTGCTGTATTCCATGATCCGACACATGCAACGCTCGCAACTGTTGTTGCTTTGATTTTTCTCATACCCCCTATCCGAAAAAATATTACTCGAAAAAAAAGAATATACGAACTTACGTTACTTATAATGGACTCTTTAGGGCTTGGTATATTTACTGTTGTTGGAGTCAGAGCTTCATTGATTGCAGTTCCTGACGGCGGGATCCTTTTACATACATTTCTGGGTGTTATTACAGGCGTAGGCGGCGGTGTATTGCGTGATGTTTTATCTAAAAACTTACCTTATATTTTTACAAAACATATCTATGCTTTGGCATCCATTGCCGGAGCTTTGGTATGCACGCTTCTTTGGAACATTATCGGAACGATTCCCGCAATGCTTTGCGGTGCGGGTGTTATCTTTATTTTGAGATGCCTTGCCGCGTATTTCCAATGGAATCTCCCGAGAATTTCAGATAATGAACCCGATAAGCTTACTGAGGAACAGAAAAAATCCGTTTATGAACCCTCAATAACAACAAGAAAATAATTTTCGCAAAAACTGTTTATCGTATATGTTTTTAAATTTTAAATTACGGAGGTTAAAATTATGATTAATTTGTTTTTTCTAAATTTATGGTCGAATATTAAAAGAGCGCCGCTTGTATCATTAATAATGTTCTTTCAATTGCTATTGACTTCGTATATGCTTTTTGTAGCATTATTTACTCAGGGGGAGTCAGAACTAAACAATCAGTCTGTTCAAAATTCTTACGGAAAATACAAAATATATTATCTGATGTCAAAAAAGAATGATATGGAAGAAGAAATGAGAAGTCGTGGCGTTACATTTACTTCTATATCTGAAACTGATTATTCTGATTATGAAACTTTTTATGAAAAAGTAAAGAATTCAGAATCCATAAAAACAGCCCTTCAATACGAAATTGGTATTCGAAGAACAGAACCGTTACCGTACTTAGGTTTTTCTGAGGATAAAACAGGACCATACAGTTATTATTATCAAACGTCTATTGATGGTAATTACAGACTTAATGCATATGCGATAGACTCGGATTTTTTGAATGATTTCGGTTTGATCCTTGATAGCGGAAGATTATTTACGGAAGATGAGTTTAATACTTTTGATCCTACAAATGTTCCGGTTATCCTTGGTTACAGTTATAAGAAATTTTTTTCTCTTGGTGATACTTTTGAAGGCAATTATTTAGACCTTCCAATCCAATCACCAAACGGCAAAAAAGTAGAGAATATGACATTTAAGGTCATTGGATTTATTGCTGAAGGACAGACTTTTTTTTCTGTCGGAGGAACAGGACCATACACGTATGATACATATGCTGTTATTCCATATTTATATAAACCCCTTGATTATTGGTTTGACATTTATGAAGAATATCCGGGGTATTTTTATAACGAGAAAAGCATTGTTAAATATTATCTTCACGGACTTGGCTCTACTTTTTTAGCAACGCGGCATTTCTTTGCCGAAGAAGAGAATGAGAGAGAAATGTTTGATGCTTTATGCGCTGTTTTAGTTGAAACCGGACTCGGTGAGTTTTATGAACCGATCACTCCGGATGCAACTGCGGTACAGTTTGCTGACAAATCTCAGGAAACTGCGGAATTACTTGTTTCTCTTTTATATATAATGTTGTTTTTATCTCTTCTGAGTATTATTTTTGCTTCAATAAACAATGCTTCTAAAAACATCAAAGCGTATGCGATTCATTCCTTGATGGGTGCATCTTGGGGACAAATAATTTTCTTCTCTGTATTAGAGACATTCACATACGGTATTTGGGGCTTTGGTGCAGGTTTTTTATGGTTCAACCTGAATATAACCATTACCGGATTGTCCGGTCATCCTGCATATAGCTTCTGTCTGAAGATGGGATCTGTAATAATTGGTATATTTATTTTATTTGCTTGTGCGTTTAGTGGGGTATTTGTTCTTCTTAAACTTAAAAGTTACAGTATTTCTTCCCTTATACGTGGAAGAGAGGTCAAAAAAGGGCGTTCTCTTCCCGTATACAAAGTTATTTTGTTCATAATGCTAATTCTTGTAAGCATTTGTTTGACATTCTCTAACAGTTATTCATGGCAAATCGATCATATTGATAGATATCAACGTCATTTTTTTACTAAAAATGCTCACGTTTTGTATGTCAGTCCCCTCCCTCAAGAAAATGCTCCTCAAATAGATCTTGATTATAAAAACATCCCTGCTACCGATTATTCTTTTGATCTTTTGATAAGTACATATTATGATCCGGTCATGGGTCCTGCGATTAGAGGAACGTATTATTCCGGAGATGTTGATGTTCCGAATATTATTTCCGGACGATATTTCACTCAAGATGAAGTTGAAACTGTTTGCAATAATGTCGTAGTCGGAAAAAATGTCTTAAAAGATTTCGTCGTTGAAAAAAACGGAGAGTTGATTTTTACTCATAATGAAAAAGACTACAATGTCATAGGCATAATGGGTCGAGAAGACCATGAAACAACAATTGATGAATGGGTATTCTTTACATTGCCTACAATAAACAGTATTTACGGTAACAGCGGAGTATATATCGTTGATGCAGATACGGAGAGAGCTGTTCTTAATACGCTTACGCTCATTCAGGAACAAGCTGATGGCACAGCATCTTTTTCAACATTGAAATATTCTTCGAAGATGGATATAGGTGTGTCAAAAAATCTTTTAGATATGTTTATGATACTGGTATATCTTACAGCTACGGTATTTTGCGTATATTATTTAGATAAAATTCAGCACATTATCAATGTCAAAAAATTCCTTGGTTATTCAAAAATCATGATTTTTGCAGACACAGCAGGCTCGTTTATATTTATCTCAACAATAGCGTTTGCTGTTGGCAATGCGGCAATGTGGGTACTTTCAAAGACATTACTCAAAGATTTTATCCTCTTTTCCGCATTCAGAATAAATTTGCCCGTATTAACATTTTCATTCGGCATGATCTTACTTATCGCATTCCTGTTCTCTATTCTCGCAATCAATAAAGCGTTCAGAGGCTCTGCAAGAGATTTGAAGAGAAATTAATAAATTATAAACGGCCCGAAAGATTTATCGGGTCGTTTATTTATAAATATAATTAAATTTTCAATTTGATATTGATTTTATATTAAAATTATGGTAAAATGAAAAAAAGAAGATAAAGGATTATATATGGAAAAAAAAGACAGGATATGGGAAATTGATTTTTTACGAGGGATAGCATTTATATGCATGGTATATGACCATGTAATGTATGATTTAAATTCGATATTCGGCGTAAGAGTACACACAATAGATTTAATAGGAGATTTTTCCGCTGTTTTATTCATGATCCTATGCGGAATATCAACAACCCTATCACGTAACAGCTTAAAAAGAGGTATGCTTGTTTTTGGTGCAGCGATACTTCTCACCGTTGTTACCGGAGCTGTTGATGCATTGTTTAATACGAGACTGATAATCGTATTCGGGATATTGCACTTGCTTGGGATCGCAATGATATTGTCTTATTTTATAAAAAAATTGCCGAACGTATTTATTGCAATAATATCCGTTATAATCTACATACTTTCAATACCGTTTAAGCAAATAAATGATATGGGAAACTATCTTTTTGCTTTCGGAATACACGATATAACATTTTATTCCAGTGACTACTATCCATTAATTCCTTTTCTTGCATTTGTTTTTGTCGGAATAATTATCGGGAAATTACTGTATAAAGACAAAACGAGTCTTTTCCCTTTCAGTATCGGAAAAAACCCGTTGTCTTTTATAGGCAAACATTCGCTGATTCTATATCTCATCCATCAGCCGATCGTTTTAGCCATAACATTTTTAATTTTAAAAATAATGAGTGTTATTTAATGCTTATCGCCGCAACAAGGTTTAAAAAAGGAACTTGTATCAATTGAATAGACACCGTCTGATTCGGTAAAGCCGAGCTTGGTAAGAAAACCGCCAAGCTCGGTTATTTTTGTTGTAACAATATTCTTACCTGCAAAATCGAGACGGCTTAAAGCTGCACGAAGAACATCTTCTCTGAACATTTCATCTTCACCGGGGATAAGTTCAAGCGACAAAATTTCCGATGATTCAAAAGAGTAAATACATTCAGCGAGGACATTTTTACCGTCGGAAAGAACGAAACATTCATTTTCGCCACGTTTTTCCTGTAAAATAGTAATCATTATTTAACCTCCAAGCAGTCTGCACCAAGAAGAGTGCGAAGTTCTGTTAAAAGATGCGGTGTAATCTCAACATCACAAAGAGAGAATCTGGCTTGTTTTTTCTTATCGACAAATCTAAACTGAACTTGAGAAGGACCTTTATTTGCCATAAGAATTTCAGCGCATCTATTAAGGTGGACTCCGTCTCTGTCACGGAAATTAATATATAATGTCTTTTCTTTCAGATCTTCTTTTTTCTCTTGAATTACGGGAGTCTGAGAAACTGATGCTTTTTCATCAACATCATAAAGATCACTCATTACAAGAGAAGCCGTAAGCTGAGCACCGCCTTCTTCGTCTTCCCCCTGCCCTCTCGACATATCTTCTTTTATACTTATTCTTCCATCGATCATAACAATTTTGTCCTCAATGAGCTTTGAAGAATATTTTTCATAAGCTTTTGCGAAAACAAGAATTTCAATGGACGAAGAAAGATCTTGAAGAACACAAATCGCCATCTGTGTTTCGTTTTTGGTCATTTTTTTAGTAACCTTTGTCAAGATACCGAAAAGGCGTACCTTATCGTTATTTTGATATTCCGATTCATCGGAAAATATATCAGATATTTTTATCGCACCGGAACGCTCGAAATCATCGATATAATCTTTCATAGGATGATCTGAAAGATAGAGACCGGTAACTTCTTTTTCAAGCATCAGTTTTTCTTTTTTGGAATACTCCGAGACATTGGGGTATGTATAAGATTCATCATCAGAAGTCTCAACTTCACCGAAAAGACTCATCTGGCCCTCATCACGTTCTTTAAGAAAAGCAGAAATTATTTTTCTGATTTCAGGGAAACCTGCTTCGAGCTGTTTTCTCGGTTGACCGAAGCAATCAAAAGCACCGCATCGAATAAGGCTTTCTACCGTTTTAGAGTCAACGGAATAACCGTCAAACATACGTTTACAAAAATCATAGAAACTTTTAAACGGACCGTTCTTCTCACGTTCAGCCATAACATCTAAAATAGCGCCTTGACCTACGTTTTTTACACCGGAAAGACCGAATCTGATCTTATCTTGAGATACGGTAAATATATCTTCAGATTCATTGATATCAGGCGGAAGAACCTCTATATTCTGTTTTGAGCATTCATTAATATAGTCAACCATTTTATTGGTTTTACCGAGAACGCTCGTTAACAGAGCAGCCATGTACTCACGCATATAATGAGTTTTAAGGAAAGCGGTATAGTATGTTACATAAGAATACGCAGCAGCATGAGATTTGTTAAACGCATATTCAGCAAATTTGATCATTTCATCAAATATTTCATTTGCAACTTCTGCCGGAATACCGTTAGAAACGCAGCCCGGGATCTCGACTGTTCCGTCATCACGTTTTTTACCGTTTATAAAATATTCACGTTCACGGGTCATAACATCCATCTGCTTTTTACCCATTGCTTTACGAACAATATCTGCTCTGCCAAAAGAATAACCTGCAAGTTCACGTACTATCTGCATAACCTGTTCCTGATAAACCATTACGCCGTATGTGACTTTAAGTACATTTTCAAGCATCGGATGTTTATATTGAATACTTTCGGGGTGTGTTTTATTGTTGATATATGTTGGAATATTATCCATAGGGCCGGGACGGTAAAGAGAAATAATAGCTGTTATATCTTCAATACTTCTCGGCTTAAGCGAAATAAGTGTCTGTTTCATACCGCCAGATTCGAGCTGAAAAATACCGTCTGTCTCCCCTCTTGAAAGAAGATCATATACTTTCGGGTCGGCAATATCCACTTTTTCAATATCAAAATCGGGAACTTTCTTTCTGACGAGTTTACATGCGTCTTCAATTACAGTAAGATTTCGAAGTCCAAGGAAGTCCATCTTAACAAGTCCGACCTCTTCAACGATCTTCATATCAAACTGTGCAACTGTTACACCATCGTTTACCGCAATCGGAACATATTTATATATAGGATTTTCGCCTATAACGATACCGCAGGCATGGACAGAAGGATTACGGGGAGAATTTTCAATTGTTTCCGACGTGTCCATGAGTTCTCGAATTTTAGGATCTGTTTCATATAGAGATTTAAGATCCGGGACTTTTTCGACAGCCTCGCGAATCGTCATTTTATCCGGAATCATTTTAGTTATACGGTTTGCTTCTGCTGGTGCAAAACCGAGAACTCGAGCAACGTCCTTAACAGCCGCTTTTGCTTTAAGAGTTATAAAAGTAACTATGTTAGAAACGTTTTCGATTCCGTATTTTCTTTGTACATACTCAAAAACCTCATGACGTCGAACAGGGCACATATCTACGTCAAAGTCAGGCATTGAAATTCGTTCAGGATTAAGAAAACGTTCAAAAATCAAATTATAACCGATAGGTTCAATGTTTGTTATTCTTGTACAGTATGCAACAATGCTTCCCGCGCCAGAACCTCTTCCCGGTCCGATAGGAATACCATGCGTTTTAGCATAGTTAATAAAGTCCCAAACAATTAAGAAATAATCAACAAAGCCCATACGATTGATAATATCAAGTTCGTATTCTACTCGGTCGATCAGCTCTTGTGTGCGTTGCTCTGGAGTATATCTCTGTTCAAATCCCGTAAATGTAATTTTTCGGAGATAATCATAGTGCGAAAGTCCTTCCGTCCATTTAAAAACGGGAAGGAAATAAACACGGTTTTTCGAGTCATCGATTTCAGGGAAAATAACATTACATTGCTCTGCGATTTTAACAGTATTATCAATAGCTTCGGGTACAAACTCAAACAGCGAACGCATCTCATCTTCTGATTTAAGGTAAAACTCTTCAGTCGTAAAACCCATACCGGTATCTTCTTCTATGGTTTTACCTATCTGAACGCATACAAGTACCTTTTGAGCGAAAGCATCTTTTTTCTTCAAATAATGAGCGTCGTTTGTTGCAACAAGAGGAATCCCGGTTTCTTTGGAAAGGCGGAGCATGCCTTCCATTACTTTTTTCTGTTCCTCAATACCGTGATCTTGGATCTCTAAATAATAATTACCTTCACCGAAAATAGAAAGGTATTCTAAAGCCAGTTTTTTTGCACCTTCATAATCATCTTCAAGCAAAAGTTGAGGAACATCACCGGCAAGACAAGCTGAGAGGCAAATTAGCCCCTCATGGTATTTTTTGATAAGTTCCATATCGACACGCGGTTTATAATAAAAGCCCTCGATATTAGCAAGTGAAACCATCTCGATCAAATTTTTATAACCGACATTATCCTTACATAGAAGAACCAAGTGTCCACTGCTTCCGTCAAGCTCTTTTGTTTTATCAAAACGTGTACGAGCAGCTGTATAGACCTCGCATCCGATTATAGGTTTGATACCGGCAGCCTTACAATATTTATAAAAATAAATCGTTCCGTACATATTACCGTGATCGGTCATTGCAACAGCTGTTTGCCCCATGTCTTTTATAACCTGAGGCATTTTTTTAACCTTACATGCACCGTCGAGAAGACTGTATTCCGTATGTACGTGAAGATGAACAAATCCCATTTATTTTCCCTTTTTTTTCGTTAGATCAGTAATTTTTTTCATTCTATGTGCAACACCGGATTTAGAAAGCTCCGGGGTAAGTTCTTTTCCAAGTTGTTCAAGCGTCATTTCAGGATGTTGAAGCCTTGCTTCTGCAAGTGCGATCAACTCAGGAGACATATTTATATACCCTTTTTTCTTAAGTCTTGTTATAGCCTTGATCTGCTTTTGAGCAGCATTAACGCTTTTTTCGATATTTGCCTGCTCGCAGTTTACAACGCGATTAACATTATTATTAAGACTTTTTTCAAGCTCCGCATTTACAAAATCAAATACAGATGTAGAAGCTCCGATGTATGCAAGAAAATCTTTTATTTGTTCCGATGTTTTTATATATAAAATACGTATTCCGTTACGCAGAACACTCTTGAGATGAATATCATATTCAACAGCAAAACGAATAAGATCATCCGCAAGCATTTGGTGTCCTGTTCTTATCTCCAAATGATAAGATTTTTCAGGAGAACAAATAAAACCGCCACCTATAAATACACCACGTAAAAAAGCAGCGGCACAACAATCATTATCAAATGCAGAGTAATCGATTCTAAGAGGAGGTCCGACAATAACATCCCCTATTTTTTTTATAAGATCTTCCGTGTTTTCTTCATTAATTTCAATAAAGTAATTTACTGTTTTATTGTTACGTTCATATTTTTCATAATTTACGAAATTTAATGAATGAAAAATATCCTCATAACGTTTTATAACAAAACTGTTTTCAGAACGAAAAGATATCTTTTCCTTGCTGAAGATTCCCGAAAACAATAAAAAACCGTAAAGTTCAGCACGTTTACAACACGGATCGGAATTTTTATGACATAAAATTTCTTTTACAGAAGTTGTATAAGACATTAGAAAAATTTAATCTCCGTTTCAAGCATCACGCCGAATTTGTCAAAAACAGTAGAACAAATAACACTTATCAATGTTTTAACATCTTCAGAAGTAGCATTACCTTTATTGACAATAAATCCTGCATGTTTCTCGCTTACCTGCGCACCGCCTACAGAATACCCCTTCAAGCCGCAATCCTGAATAAGTTTACCGGTATAATATCCCTCCGGACGTTTAAAAACACTGCCGGCACTCGGCATATCAAGCGGTTGAGACGATACCCTTTTTGATGTACATTCATCCATTTTTGCTTTAATTTCAGAGTAGATACCTTGTGAAAGTTTGAGCTTTGTTTTTGTAATAAAATCGCTATCCGAAAAACAAGAATGTCTGTAACCGAAGTTGTGATCTGTACCGATGGCTGTTTTAATTGAACCGTCGGATGTTACATATTCTGTTTCAGTAACTATTTGAGACATCTCAGCGCCGTAAGCTCCTGCATTCATTTTAACAGCGCCTCCGACAGTACCCGGAATCCCGAAAAGGCATTCCATACCCGATAAATCAGATTTCAAAGCCACTGAAGAAACTTTTGCAAGTATCAGTCCGGCACCGCAAGTGATTTCATTATTTTCTATTTGAAGATCACAAAGTTTGTCTGTTTTAATTAAAATATAATCGACAACACCATCGGGAAATAAGATATTTGAACAGTTTCCAACTACCTTATACGGAATACTGTTGTCTGAAATATAAGTTAAAAGTTCCGATACTTGCTTTGTAGAATCGGGCGAAATAACATAAGGAGCAATACCACCTATTTTAAAGGTTGACATTGATTTTAAACTTACATCTTTCTGATAAAAAATGGATTTTTTTTCGCAAAAAGGCGTAATATCGTACATAAAAGCTCCTTTTCCCGACGAAAACACGTCGATGAAATTACATCAGATTATTCATATTGTCAAGAAGACGTTTATTCAATTCCGCTGCGGCATTATAACCAAGACGTCTTTGACGGTTATTCATAGCAGCAACCTCAATAATGATTGCAAGATTTCTACCGGGTTTGATAGGAATGGTAACAGTTGGCTTCTTCAAACCGAGGAGTTCATAATAATTATCGTCAAGTCCGAGTCGTTCATACTGTTTATCGGCTTGCCAGGGTTCAAGCTGAATTATAAGATCGATTTTTTCTGTTTCTTTTACAGCGCCCATACCAAAAATACGACGGACATCTACAATACCGATACCTCTGAGTTCGATAAGATGACGAATCATTTCAGGAGCAGAACCAACAAGTGTTTTGTTGGAAACACGCTTGATTTCAACAGCATCGTCAGCGACAAGACGATGACCTCGTTTAAGTAATTCCATTGCAGTTTCGCTCTTACCAACTCCACTGTCGCCGATCATCAATATACCTTCACCGTATACTTCAACAAGTACACCGTGAGTTGTAATTCTCGGTGCAAGGTGTACATTAAGAGAGCTGATAAGATTGTAAAGAACATTCGATGTAGAATCTTCGGAAGCAAGAACAGGAATACCGTATTTTTTTGCCTGTTCTATAATTTCTGAACAAGTATCCTCTACGTGAGTTACAAAAACAACAGGAATTCCCTGAGAGAAAAGCTTTTCAATTTTCGCAGAACGTTCCTCCGAAGAAAAAGCTTTCAAGTAAGAAGTTTCTTCCCTGCCTATAATCTGTATTCTTGTCGGATCAAAATATTCATAAAAACCTGCCAACTGCAATCCGGGTCTGTTAACCTGCGATGTAGAAACAAAGATCTTTGAAGGATCACTATTTTCTCCGTTGGGCAAATAAACAGCCGTAGACGCGGTATCTTTCATAATATCGGCAAGGCTTATTTTATAAGTAGGTATGCTCATTTTTTTAACTCCCGTATTAAAAATAAAGTTTTGTTCACAACGAGTCAGACAGCCCATATAGACCATCTGACTCGTATGTAAAATCTAAATAAAAATTATTCAGCGTCAGTTTCTTCAGCTGCAGCTTCGGTAGAACCTTCTTCAACTGCACGGATAGAAAGGCTTACACGTTTTGCTTCAACATCGATTTCGGTAATCTGAGCTTTAACCTGCTGTCCAACTTCGAGAACATCAGATACCTTATTGATACGGCGAGGTGCGATCTGAGAGATATGAACGAGACCGTCAATACCTTTGATTACAGAAACAAATGCACCGTAAGTCATGATCTTAAGAACGGTAGCATCGATAACGTCGCCAACATTATAAGTTTCGGTAAGGATCTTCCAGGGGTTCTCGTCATCTTTCTTCATGGTAAGAGAAATCTTCTTAGTTTCAGCGTTAAGGCTCTTAACAGTAACCTTAACAATGTCACCGACTTTAACAAAATCAGAGGGTTTGGTAACTCTCTCCCAAGACATGTCTGTTACGTGAACAAGACCGTCATTACCGCCGATGTCAACAAACGCACCGAAATCAGTAACAGATTTAACTGTTCCGTCATATTCGTTGCCAACAGCAATAGTCTGCCAAAGAGCATCGCTTGCTTTCTGTTTTTCTTCTTTGAGAACACTCTTGATGGAGCCGATAATTCTCTTACGTTTGCCGGATTTGTCATTATCAACTTCAATAATACGAAGATTTACATCAGTACCTACGAGAGCATCAAAATTCTCTTCGCGTCTGATAGAAGCCTGAGATGCGGGGACAAATACTCTGATCTTATTGACCATAACAACGACACCGCCTTTAACGGCTTCGATTACTTTGCCCTTAACAACAGCACCCTCTTCGTTTGCCTTGATGATTTTTTCCATTCCCTGAGCGATATCAAGGCTACGTTTAGACAGAAGAGTGGTTCCGTCTGCATCGTTTACCTTGACAACAAAAGCCTCGATCTCATCGCCGATTTTAAGCGGATTTTCATCGTTTTCAAATTCCGCAGCGGGAATAAAGCCGGCATACTTCAGACCGAGATCGACCTGGACTTCAGTACCGTTAATAGCGGATACGATACCTTTAACGAGCTGACCGTTGCGGATCGTCCTGATCGAAGCTTCGATAGCTTCAAGAAAATCGATATCCTCTTCTGCTACCAAATTATTGTTGTCTTTTTCATTAATCATGTTATTAAAAACCTCCTCGACTGCACTTTCCGGGCATGATGCACCAGAAGACAGTCCTATTTTTTCATATTTACGAATGCCATTGGGTAACATAGTTAATTGCTCATAAAAGATCGTTTTACAATTTTTAGATGCGATCTCATAGAGCTTTCTTGTGTTTGAACTGTGAGGCGATCCGATTATAATAAACAAATCGACTTTCCTTGACAGTTCTTCGACTTCACGTTGTCGAGTCTCTGTTGAATTACAGATCGTGTTATGTACTGTTATGTTTTTAAAAGAAGAAATATATTCCGAGATCTTGTTCCATTCTTTTGTATTATAAGTTGTTTGAGCGACAAGATCATAATGTTCGGAATCATTATATATATTATTGATTAGATTTTTCAGTTCGTCAATATCATTAGCGACATAAAATGACTTTTTTGCATTTCCGGCTATACCAACAACTTCGGGGTGTTTAGCATTTCCGATAATGATAATATTATCCGAATCAGCAGCAATTTTATGGATTTTTTTGACTTTAGGACATGTAAAATCAAAATACCTTATTTTTCTCTTTTTTAAAGTTTCCTCTGTTGTTTTGGGTATTCCATGGGCTCTTATCGTCGCAAGTGAGCCTTCGGGGATCTCCTCAGGCATATCGACCATCACAGCACCCATAGAAGAAAGTTTATTAGTTATTTCCTCATTGTGAATC